>JAAYVF010000083.1 GCA_012517325.1 Myxococcales bacterium
CGGCGGAACAACCAGCAAACCCCGGCGGCCTGAGAAAAAAGACCCCCAAAAGTCTTTTTTCTCCGCCGCCGTATCCTATTGACAACTGGTGGGGAGTCCCCCCCTATTCTGAATGTCAAGAAAAAAATTGTCATTATAAAGTGTTACAAATGGATACAATCGGTGATTTATTAAAAATTGGAAACCATAGATAAATAAGCGAAAATTATTCGTTCCGGCAAATCCGGCGGAGGATTCGGCGGAAAGGTGAAATCGCGGCTGCTAAGCCGCTCTTACAGTCGCCGGCTAGTCACCGGGGCTTCCGTTGTGGTTACCGGCTGGCGCACGGAAAGACGGCGAGGATTTTTATCGCGGCTGCTAAGCCGCTCTTACATTAGTTAAGTCGCTGGCGCTCCCAGTTTGGGTTCCGGCTGGCGAACGGAAAGACGGCGTAGGGTTTTTATCGCGGCTGCTAAGCCGCTCTTACAGTGGACGCAGTCGGTGATACCGATGTGGGATCCGATGTACCAGATAAGGCCGGGATAAAGCGGGAAATAAAAAAACAAGGGCGCCTCGCGGGAGGCGCCCTTGGACATCGTCAATCGAGTGAATCAGCAGCCGCAGCCGCTGTCGTCGTCATTGTCATCGTCGTCCGAAGCGTCGTCATCAGCCGCGTCGTCGTCCGCCGAATCATCGTCGGTCGAATCGTCGTCGGCCGCGTCGTCATCGGCCGCGTCGTCATCGGCCGCGTCGTCGTCGGTCGCGTCGTCGTCGGTCGCGTCGTCGTCGGCGGCGTCGTCGTCGGTCGAATCGTTGTCGTCGTTGTCGTCGTTATCGTCGTTGTCGTCGTCGTCATCGTCCGAGGTGGTGGTGATGGAGAGCGGGCCGAAGTCGGCGTCGTTGGTGCCCCAGCTTTCGAAGTGCAATTTGTAATAGTAGGTGGTGTCCGGATCGAGCCCTTCGTCGACGTACGTGTACGGGCTCGCGTTGCCGGGCAGATAGCCGTCATTGACCGCCGCGTAGGTGCCGTTTTCCTCGAGCGACCGCATCACCTGCCAGCCGTGCGGCGAATTCTCGGCCACGGAACCCCAAGCGACCGTCACGGCGGTGGGAGCCGTCAACTCGAGTTCGAACTTCCACAGCGTGGTGGACAAAACCTGCGAGGGATCGTCGGCGAAGCCGATCAGGATCTTGATCGCTTCCCAGTTGTCGGTGCAGGCGGGCTCGATGAAGCTGGCGGGCGGATAAAAATCGTAGAAGCCGATGCTGCTGGGCGACATTTCGAAGGTGAAGCTGATGATGCCGTGCTCGCCGTAAGCCCAGTCAAGCGTGTCGCCGTTGGTGATGTACAAATCGGACGACTGCTCCGGCGTGTAGCCGTTTTCAGCCGCCATCGCCTGCGCCATACGCTGGTGCGTTTGATAATCGAGCGTGTTGGCAAGCGCGTCGTAGGTGTAGCCCCACGGATAAAGAATCAGCTCGGCGTAGGTGTGCAGCGAAACCAGCGAGGTGATGTTTTCGTGGTCTTCGACGAAATCGCGGAACGCCTGGGTTTCGAGTTCCGAAAACGCCGCCGTGCCCCGGTAGGTCTCGTCGCATTCGTCGGGCGAGGAACCCGAACCGCCCCACATGTAGCCGTAGTTGCGGTTGAGATCGACGCCCATGCAGCTCGGGTTGGAATTCGGGTTGCGGTTCTTGCGCCAGTAGTCAAAACCCTGCGAACGGTCGTATTCGGCGCCGTCGGGGTTGGCATTGGGTAGCACGAAGATCTCGTGATTGTTCACGTAAACCGTCGTCTGCTCGTCGATGCCGTAACCTTCCACCAACTCCTGTGCGACGTAGAGAGCCACCTCGGGCGTCAGGATTTCGCGGGCGTGGTGGTTGGCCACGACCACCGCGGCGCTTTCCGAAAGCTCGTCGACCAGCGGGTTGTCGCTGATCTTCAGGCACCAGATGTCACGGCCTTCGAGCGTCTGGCCGATGGAATAAAGATTCGTGATTTGGGGTCTTTCCAGCGCCAGCGCCTGCAAGGCGGCGACCTGTTCGCCGTAATCATGGTAGGCTTCGTAACCCGCCGGCATTTCCTTCGGCCCGGGCAGAACGTCGTAGCTGAAGCCGAGCTCGCGCAGCTTCGAAAACAGCCGGGTCGGCACCCAGGCTTCCATGTAGCCGGCCTTGAGGTCGACGTTGTCAATCGCAAAGCCCAATTGGCTGACCACCGTGCGGTCGAACTTGTCCATCGTATAGATGCGCAGGAATTGCCGTTCGGCGCGGAAATCCTCCGCGAAAGCCGGCAAAGCGCCCAATAACAGGATTAGAACGACGAGCGAAATTATTCTGGTCTTCACGTTTTTTCTCCTCGAAAAAAACAACGGCCACAGCGCTTCGACGCACTGCAGCCTCCCCGTGGCGCAAAGTCTACACCCGCTTAATGGAATTGCAATGCCTGCCGCAACAGTGCTTGCGCCGCCTCGTCGGCGGGATGGCGAGCCGTATAATCCTTCAATATTTCAGCCGCTTCGGCGTAATGCGCCACGCTCAGATGAGCGACGGCCAGCGTCAGCAGCAAGCGATCGGGAAACGCCGGATTTTTCCGCTGCGCTGCCAATTCGGCGATCGCGTCCGCCGCATTCCCCAATTCGACGGTCAGCCGGTAATAAAGGTCGGCCGCGCCGACATCGGCGGGGTTCATTTCCAGGTAGCGCAGGATCGCCTCGTAAGCTTCGGATTTGCGGTCCAGTTGGCGGTAGCATAGCGCCAGATTGCGCACGGGGATCTGGAATTTGGCGTCGAGTTTCATCGCCGTGAGGAAATTCGGGATGGCGGCCGCGTAATCGCCTTTTTCCATCCAGCCGATGCCGACGTTGTTCCAGGCGCCGGCCTGGAGCGGATCGCGGGCGGCGGTGCGCGTCCACAAGGTCAGATCGTCGGCGAAAGCGTTGGTGTAGGCGCTGGTCTGCTGGAACAAAATCGCCAGGTAGCAGGCGCCGACGAGGATCGCGACAACCCGGCCGCGCCGCCGAAGCCGCCGCCACAGGTAATCGGCGAGCAGGCCGAGAAAAATCGCGAATCCGCCCAGCGGTAGATAGGCATAGCGTTCCTGAAAGGCCGGGTAGTTGGGTAGGATTTGCGAAAATGGCAGCAGCATCACAAAAAACCAGGCGATGCCGATCGTGGCCCAAGGCCGGCGGCGAAACCAGACCAGGGCGGCCAGCAAAAGCGTCAGCAACGCGCCGAAGCAAAGCCAGCCGGTCAGGCTATTCGCGGTGACGACCGGCGCGCGATGAAAGTAATTCGTCTGCCACGGCAGCAAAAAGAGCTTGAGATAATGCGCGTGGAACGTGCTGACGGTCAGCAGGTTGTCGAGAAATCCTTCCGCCGGCCGCGGAAAACCGCGATCCACGTGCCCCAACACCAGCGCGCGGACCGCCAGGTAACCCGCGACCAGAGCAACCGCCGCGAGCAGCGGCGCCAGCCGTGGCCGGGCGAATAATTCGCGCCAATTCCGGGCGCGGACGGCCTCGAGGCAAATCACCAATGGCAGAAAAACCGCGCCCATTTCCGAGGACAGAACCGAAGCCAGCAGCACCGGCACCCAAAGCCAGTAGGTCCGTGCGTCGCGCCGGCGAAAGTAAAGAAACAACGCCCACAACAAGAGGGCGTCGCCCAACAGGTCGTAGCTCGCGGTGATGCCGGCGACGCGCTCGACGTGGATCGGGTGCGCGGCGAAAACCGTGGCGGCCGCCAGCGCGGCGACGTCCGGGCACTTCAGCGCCCGCAGCAGCAAAAAGAAAAACAGGGCGCAGGCGGCCTGTAGCAGCAAGCCGACGATTTCGTAGCCGAGCGGTCGCGTGCCGAAACCGAGGGTGTCGTAGCTGACGGCGTAAAGCGCCATACGCAGCGGGCGATAAAGCCCGTCCTGCCCCATGCGGAAAAATTGCGGCAGGTTGCCGAGCGAGTGGATCGGTTCGGCTTCGTGAATGAAGCGCTTGTCGTCCCAGAGCAAGAACCCGTTGTGAAGCTTGCCGAGGTAAGGCACGACCGCCCAGAGCAGCACCCAGGCGATCGCCAACGCCACCTGCCGCTTCGTCCAACCGGTCATCGGGGTTTCGCGCTTTCCCGAAAAGAATGAGGGACAGACCACGTTTCCCATTTGGAGAACCGATCCGTCTGTCCCTGTCCGACCAATGTCTACGGCCTGCAAGGCCGATTCAGATCAACAGCCGCAAGAGCCGTTGTCGTCATCGTTGTCGTCGTCGCCCGCGACCCCATGAGAGTCGTCGTCGGCCGCATCGTCGTCGGCCGCATCATCGTCGGCGGCGTCGTCGTCGGCCGCGTCGTCGTCAACGGCTTCCTCGACGGTGATCGCCACGTCATCCACGCCGCTTTCCTGGCCGTCGCTGACGGTCAACCGGATCGTCACCTCGCCGACCGCCGTCGCGACGAACGAGGGCGTCGCGCCGTCCGCGCCGGTCAGGTCCACGGCCGGGCCGGACGCTTGCGCCCACGCGAAGGTGATCGGGTCGCCGTCGGGATCGTAGGATTCGCTGCCGTCGAGCGCCACCGCGTCGCCGACGGTCACCGTCTGGTCGTCGCCCGCCCGCGCGACCGGCGGCACGTTGTCCTGCGTGTAGCGGTAGGCGCTCATGTCCCAACCGGCCTGGTAAGCCAGCTTATCGCCTTGCCAATCGAAGGAAATGAGCGGATGCCCCCAGTCCTGGATCGATTTGTCGATCTGCCAGGTTTCGCCGCGATCGATCGAGTAGAAGATCAGCGAGGTGTAGGCCGGCCCGCGCTGGCCGCCGCCGCCGAAGAAACCGGTCGTGCCCGACGGGTTGAACGACAGCACGGTCAGGCCCCACCACGACAGGTAGCTGAGTTGGTCGAGCGGGATGTGATCGGTGTAATCCACCCAGGTGTCGCCGCCGTCGGTGGTGCGGTAAATGCTGAAGTCGGGGTAGAGGCCTTCCACCGGCGAACCGAGCAGCCAGCCTTCATCCTCGTTCAGCATCTGGATGGTGCTGTAGGCCTCGTCGGTCTGCTTCATCAGCAGTTCCCAGGTCGCGCCGCCGTCGGTGGTGCGGAACACCTTGCCGTTGATGCCCTTCGGCGCCCCTTGTTCGGAATTGCGCCGCCGCGTCTCCATCTGGAAAATCGGATCGTGCAGGAAGCGATAGCTGTTGACGTGGTGTTGGTACATCAGCCGCGCCTGCTCGTCGACCGGCCGGCCTTTCGTTTCGGGTTCGGGTTCGGATTCGCCGACGATGACGTAGCCGAGCTCCGGCGTCAGAAAATCGACGTCGGAATAGGTCAGTTCCGGGGCGGGCATGGCGGCCACGCTTTCCCACGACTGGCCGTGATCGGTGCTGACCAGGATCAAATCCGGGCCGCCGACGGCGTAGACGATGTCGTCATCCACCTTGTCCATGGCGGTGACGGATTTGCCGAAGCCGAACGGCAATTTGGCCTCCTGGAGAGACATCCCGCCGTCCTCGGTGTAATAGATGGCGTTCGAAAACGTGAAGATGCAGGCGAACATGCAGAACGGGAGCTCGAACATCTGCAGGCAGTCGTCGTTGATGGCCATGCCGCCGTAAAGCGCGGTTTGCGCGTCGATCGCTTCCACGGCCATGAAGAAGGACATCATTTTCATGATGTCGCAGGGGTTGGCGCCGAAGGAAACGCTGAGCACCGACGACCAGGAACTGCCGGCGGTGTTGCTGACCCAACCATAATCGATGACGCTTTCGCTGGGTTGCGCCATACCGACGGTATACAGATTGCTTTCATCGGCCAGGCTCAAACCCAGAAAGGCCGCGTTGGAATAGCCCGGCGGTTCCAAGCCGTACAAAAATTCCCAGGATCCGTATTCCGCCAGGGCCGAGCCGGCCGACGCCAGAAGCGCCGACAGCAGTACAATCGCCAACATCGCGCGTTTCATCCGTTCCTCCGAGGTTGTATTCGCCGCAAGTGTCCGCTTGAAAGTCCCTTCGTAATGCAGGACCACGACTTCGTCAAGGTTACGGAATTTTCGAAAAACAGTCATTTTTTCGCTTGGCGAAAGCCGCCCGATCGGCGAATGTTTAAGCTTGTGAAAACAACGGACGGCCGGCGGTCGGGCGAACCGATCGCGCCGAGGTGAACGTGGAGCAAAACCGTCACCCCTCATTGGCCGATGTGCACCGCTCGGTCGCGGTTCCCGGGAATCGCGGGCTCTTGGTGCGCATTCTTTCCATTTCCGGGCCGGCCTTTCTCGTCAGCGTCGGGTACATGGACCCCGGCAACTGGGCCACGGATCTGGCGGCCGGATCGAGTTATGGTTATACGCTGATCTGGGTTTTGCTGATGTCCAACCTGATGGCCGTGCTGTTGCAAAGCCTGGCCTTCCGGTTGGGGATCGTCCGGCGGCTCGACCTCGCCCAACTTTCCCGCGCCCGTTATCCGCGCTGGATTTCGCTCTCGCTATACGCACTGGCGGAAATCGCGATCACCGCCACGGACATGGCGGAAGTGCTCGGGTCGGCCATCGCCCTGCAACTGCTCTTCGGGCTGCCGCTGGTCATCGGCGTTCTGCTGACCGCGGCCGACACGTTCGCGTTGCTGTTTTTGAATCACCTGGGCATCCGTAAAATCGAGGCGCTGACCCTGGGCCTGATCACGATCATCGGCGCGGGTCTCCTGGTGGAACTGTTCCTTTCGCGGCCGGATTGGGTCGGCGTGGCACACGGTTTCGTTCCTTCCCTCCCCGATTCGGCGGCGCTGTTCATCGCGATCGGCATGCTGGGCGCCACGGTGATGCCGCACAATCTGTACCTGCATTCGTCCCTCGTGCAGACCCGGGCGATCGGCGACAGCGACGAGCAGAAACGGCAAGCCATCCGCTACAACACCTTCGATTCGGTGCTGGCCTTGAACACGGCCTTTTTCGTCAACGCCGCGATCCTGGTGGCGGCCGCGGCGACGTTCCACCGGTCGGGCTATTTCGAGGTGGCCGACATCCAAGACGCCCATCGCCTCCTGGCGCCCATTCTGGGCTCGACTTTCGCGCCGATCGCCTTCGCCGTCGCCCTGTTGGCCGCCGGGCAAAGCTCGACGATCACCGGCACCCTCGCCGGCCAGATCGTCATGGAAGGCTACTTGAACCTCCGCATCCCGCCGTGGGTGCGGCGCCTGATCACCCGCTTGGCGGCGATCATTCCGGCCGTGGCGGCGATCCTCTACTTCGGCGACGCCGGCACCGGCCCGCTGCTGATCCTGTCGCAGGTCATTCTTTCCCTGCAGTTGCCGTTCGCGGTGATTCCGATGATCCATTTCGCCGCCGACCGCCGGGCCATGGGAAAGTTCGCGATCGGCCGGGTCGTCAAGGCGCTGGCGTGGGTGATCGCGATCGTGATCGTCGGCTTGAACGTGATGCTGGTCGCCGGCACGGTGCGCGAGTGGTTGGCGGGCGGGGTATTTTTACCGTGGCGCGTCATGCTAATCTTGCTGCTGACCTTTGTCGCGCTCCTGTTGGTCTACGTGACCGTTGAACCCTGGCTGCCGCGTCTGCTCGGCCGGCGCCGCCTGGCCGTCGGCGCGGACATTCACGAGACGGTGATGGGCGAAATCCGTCAAATCGAGGCCCTGACCGAAAGCAAACCCTTCTCGCGGGTGGCGATCGCGCTCGATTTTTCGGGCCAACTGGCCGCGATTCTCGCCGAAACCCTGCGCGTGCTAGGCGAACGGCGGCCGCCGCTGGCGTTGATGCACGTGGTCGAAAGCGCCTCGGCGCGGTTCCTGGGCAAGGACGCGGCGGACATCGAAATGCAAAAGGACGTGGAACGCCTGGAGCAGTACGCGGCGGAGCTGCGCCGGCTCGGCTTCGCGGTTTCGACGATGATCGGCACCGGCAAACCGGTCCCCGAGCTGACGCGGATGATCGCGGAATTCGGCGCCGACCTGGTGGTCGTCGGCGCGCACGGGCACCGCTTCCTGTCGGATCTGTTCTTCGGGTCGACGGTGGATCAATTGCGCCACCGGATCAAGGCGACGGTGTTGGTGGTGGGCAAGCGGTCGTAGGCGCGGCCGGCCGAAAAATTCCGGCTATTCCTTTTTCCCGAACAGGCGTTTGAGCAAGCCCGGCTTTTTTTCCGGCGCAGTGACGGCTTCCTGAACGATCGTCACCTTGCCCGCGCCTTCCGGCATTTCGACCCCCAGATTCTGAATCAGCTTTTTCACTTCATCGGGAAGCTGGACTTCGCCCGCGCCCGACCGGGTCACGGTCGTGGTGAAGGATGTTTTGACGGTCTGCTGGTTGACGACTCCCTTGATGCCGGCGCCCGGGTTGGCGGAAGCGGCGCTTTTTTCGAAAGTCTGCCGGACCTGGGCAAGCAGATCGTTGATTTCGGCATTATCCGGCGCGCCGGCCGCGGCGGTGGATTTGGTTTCCGTGACCTTCACCTTGCGTTGCATCCGCGCCTTGCCGTCCTGCGAATGTTCCTCGATTTCGGTCACTTTTTGGGTGGTCTGATCGTCGGGCAGATCGACGACTTTGCCGCAATACGGACACTTGGCGATTTTGTCGCCCGGCTTGAACTCGCCCAGTTGCATCGGACCGCCGCAGGAAGGGCACTTGAGCAGTTCGGTCATTCGCCTCGCCCCCGTTGCTTTTCTTCTTCCTATCCTATCGTGAAAACCGCCGCCGGACCTAACGGAAATTGCGCGGCGCGCAAAAAACTCCGGCGATCGATGCCTTGCTTTCCCGTTACCGGCTGATTATTTGTTTTAATGGAAAATCGAGAGGGGAAAAATGGCCGAACAAACACCGAAAAGTCTCCGTTCCCATGACCGGCGACACGGCGTGACCGTCGCGCTGGCCTTCTTCATCTGGTTGCTGCCGCTGTTGGCCGCGGCCGATATCGTCGAACCCCAACCGAAGGATTCGAACATGGCGAACACCGTCTACGAATTCACCGCGAAAACCATTGCCGGCGAGGAAAAAAGCCTCGCCGATTACCGGGGCAAGGTCCTGTTAATCGTCAACACCGCCAGCAAATGCGGGTTTACGCCGCAGTACGCCGGGCTCGAAAAACTCTATGAAAAATACAAGGATCGCGGCCTGGTCATTCTAGGGTTTCCCTGCAATCAGTTCCTCAGCCAGGAACCGGGCACGAACGAGGAAATCGCCAAATTCTGCTCGGTGAACTACGGCGTCACCTTTCCGATGTTCGCCAAAATCGACGTCAACGGCGAGGGGGCGCATCCACTGTACAAATTCCTGACCCGGGAACATCCGGGGCTCTTCGGCTCGGAAGCCATCAAGTGGAATTTCACCAAGTTCCTGATCGACCGCCAGGGCAAGCCGATCAAGCGCTACGCCCCCAGCACCAAGCCCGAGGAACTCGAAAAAGACATCGAGGCGCAACTGAACGCGGCGCAGTAACAGAAAAACGCTGCAATATGCTCGGCCGGACGGGTTGCGGTGCCTTATTAAAACGCGGCTTTCATTCTCGCAACCGCGCCAACAACAGCTTCAACGTATCCTCGATCAACGGCACCGCGCCGCCGCCGACGGACATCGAGCGTTCGTACCAGTAATTCGGATCGTTCCAGGCGGCGACCGGCAGCAGATAGCCCAATTCGTCGCAAGCCAGGTTGAGCACCCACGGATGCGGAGCCGCGAGCAACCGCTTGACGGCGAACCCGACCTCCGGCAACGCCTCGCCGGGCACGGTCGCCAAGGCGATCGGGCCCAGCCGACCGACGTTGACCTCGGTCGTCACGGTGCGCCGTTTGGCGTCGATCATCCAACGCGGCAGAATATTGAGCCGGCTCGCCAGGTAAAAGACCTTATTTTCCACCTGCACATCGAAGCTCTGATGGGCCGTCCGGATTTCGTCGACCGCCGTTTCCCGGCCGTTGTCATTCAGCCCCGCGACCACCAGGTCGGCGATCCGTCGCCCGAGCTGGGCGACGAACGGCTGACCGATCACGGGATCGAACGAACCGTCGTCGCGGCTTACCGCCCCGGTGACCATGCCGCCCAGCGCGTTTTGCACCAGCAGGGCGACGCCGCCGAAACGGCTTTCCAGCAGCGAGTTGGTCACACCCGGCCATTCGGCGCTGATCAGCCGGTTGGTATGGCCGAGAAATTCGGGGTGGCAGGCATAGTGATAACACAGCGCGATCGGTTTGCCACCCGGTTCCTCGAACCGCATGATCTGGATTTCGTTGTCCTTCAGCCCTGCCAACCGGACGTTGCGCGTCAGGCCCATCGCGGGCGCGCGAACCGCGGCGGCGATCAGCCGGGCCGGGCGCAAAGCGGCGATCGCCTCGCGAACGGCCGCCGCCGTGCGATCCACCACGTATTCCTGGTATTCCTCATCGAGGCCGCTACGCAGCGGGAGGCCGGCGATCATCGGGCCGAAAAAGCCCAGCGTGTCGGGACTGTCGTGCGTGTGGGTGGAGCAGACCCAAATCCGCCGCGGATCGGCCGCGGGCACGCGGTCGCGAATCCGCTGGACATAGCCGCGCATCAGCCCTACCAGATCCAAGGCCGCGATGACCAGCGGCGCGCTGCCGTCGGAGATCGCCACGACGCGCGCCAGCAACGGATCGCGCACACCGACCGCGCACCGGTTGACGCCGTGCCCGCCCAGGCGCAGGCCCAGGCGCAACGGCGTGATGTCCAGTTTCGCAGCGCCCGCCAGCAATCGGTTCATGAGATTCCCCCCGAACGGGTGATTGGCCAAGTCATCGGAAAAATACTAAAGTGAGCCCGATTCCGTGTAAAGTTTGCAGATGGTTCGACTTGGTTGACAGATCTTCCGGCGCACGGATACAAAAACATCCGGAGGCTTCCGTGGAAATTAAAACTTCTTCGCTGCTCGTTCTCGCCGATCTGGAAAGCGGCGTCCGCGAAATCAAATCCTTACGCCTGGCCGATACCCGATTCGGACCGGTGACGGCCGCGGCGCGTTTCCGCTTCGGCGACGGACAGGCGCCGGCCGGCCGGATCCAGCCGACCACCCTCCTCGAGGAATCGGGCGCCATCCGGCTCAACCTCGGTTGGCACGGACACAACATCACCGATCGGGTCACCATGCAAGTGCGGTGGCAACCGACGGAAGCGCCGGACGAGCCGTCCGGGCTGCTGATCACCGCGCAACTGACCAACGAGTCGGCCGCCCCGATCCAGTTGGATTCGCTGTCTCCGTTGTTGTACGAGGCCGGCCCGGAGGCTGAATTCCGGCTGGGTTATTCGCCGCTGGAGTGGAGCATTCTGCGCAACGGCTGGCAGAGCTGGTCGGCGACGCGCATGTTCCGCGCCACCGAAAAAAACGTGCCGCCGGTCTTCGATTGGCTGGCGGCCATGGAAGAGAACGTCGCCAACCTCAGCCCGAACAAGAAAGGCGTTTTCCTCGGCGAACAAGTGCTGCTCGTGCGCAACGTCAGCGGCGGCCAGAACCTGGTGCTGGGTTTTCTGACGGCCAAGCGCGCGTTCAGCGATTTGCGGCTGGAGATCAAACCCCGTCAGGCCAAGGTGGCGAAGCTCGAAGCCTGCTGCCGGTTCGACGGCATCCGCGTGGCGCCCGGCGAAACGATCGCCGCCGAACCCTTGTGGCTCTGCTACGGCGGGCACAACGAAGATCCGCTGGACGCGTGGGCGGCGCGCAGCGGCCGCGCCATGGAAGCGCGCGTGCCCCGGCGTTCGCCGGTCGGCTGGTGCAGTTGGTACTACTTTTACACCAAGGTTTCCCAGGACACGTTTCTGGCCAACCTCGAAAAGCTGGCGGGCCTGCGCGAGGCGATGCAACTGGACGTGTTTCAACTGGACGACGGCTACCAGACCGCGATCGGCGACTGGCTGGACGTCAACGAAAAATTTCCGGACGGCTTGGCCTACCTGGTCGAACGGATTCGCGCGGCGGGCTTCAGCCCCGGCATCTGGACGGCGCCGTTCCTGGCCCATCCGAAAAGCCGGCTGGCCCGGGAGCATCCGGACTGGCTGCTCCGCAACCGGCGCGGCAAGCCGCTGTACGCGAATTACAACCCGATCTGGGATCCATGGACGAAAATTCGGGCGGTCGACCCGACGCATCCCGAAGTCCAGGAATGGCTGACCGACACCTTTGCGACGTTACGCGGGATGGGCTGGGAATTTTTCAAAATCGATTTTCTGTACGCCGTGTCCCTGCCCGCCGAACGGCACGACCCGAGCCTGACGCGCGCCGGCGCCCTGCGCGCCGGACTGGAAGCGATCCGGCGCGGCGTGGGCCCGGAGCCGGTCATTTTGGGTTGCGGCTGTCCGCTGGGCCCGGCTGTCGGCATCGCCGATCTGATGCGCATCGGCCCCGACGTGACGCCGCGCTGGACCAATCCGATGCGCTGGGTGCTGCGCGATCACAACTGCCTGAGCACGCGGCACGCCGTCCGCAACACCATCCAACGGAATTTCCTACACCGCCGCTGGTGGATCAACGATCCCGACTGCGTGCTGGCGCGCGAAAATAAAAACAAGCTCACGCTGGACGAGGTGCGGACCTTCGCCTCCCTGGCGGCGATTTCCGGCGGCATGTTCCTGCTCAGCGACGACATGACCGAATATCCGGAGGCGCGGCTGCAACTGGTGCGAACCGCCCTCGCCCACCGCACGCAAGGCATGCGCGTGCTCGACCCCGAGCGCGGCGAATTCCCCAGCCAGATGTTCGCCGCCACCGACCGGGGCTACCTGTTCCTGTACATCAATCACGACTCCGCCGAGATCAACCCGATTTTCGACTTGAAAGACGTGCTGCCGATCGAACAGCTCGCGCGGATCAGGCACGTCCGTGAAATCTGGCAGGACCGGCAACTCATTCACCAGGACGGCCTCATGCGTTTGGGACCGATTCCCAAGCACGGCTGCCGGTTCCTGGAAATTTTAACCGCCGAAAACGGAATGGAACCGCATGGCTGATTTCGACGACTATCGCACCCGCAAAGCCGGCCAGGACCACCTGGTGCGCAATATCGTGGTCGTCGCGGTGGTGATGGCCGCCGCGTTCATCGGCGCGCTGCTGCTGGTCTCCGGCGAACAAACCGCGCCGACCGCCGACGAGAATGCCGCCGCGGCCTCGCCGCCGCCGGCGGAGGAATCGCCCACGCCCGCGCCGAGTCCGACGCCCGCCGCGACGCCGGCCGGATCGCACGCTTTTTTCACCGACGGCAATCTGCAGGTCCTGGCTTTCCGGCTCAGCGGCTCGCTGGACGCGTCGCTGAAGGAAGCGCTGCCCGACGAATTGAAAGACCTCGCCACGCCGCTCGCCGGCCGCTTGTCGGAAGCCCTACGCTGGAAACTCGACCCGCGCCGGGAATTGCGCCCGGGCGACGAGGCGAAAATCATCTTCAATCCGCAGGCGCGGACGGAACGCGCGCCGCTTTACGGTTTTCGTTACCGGAGCGGCCGCCTGGGCAAGGAATTGTTCTACGTCTACTTCCCCGACGCCAAGGGCAGCACGTCGTTCTACTTCGACAAGGAAGGCAACAGCATCGCTGAAACCATCCAGCGACCGCCGCTCCGCAACGAGGACATGCAACTGGCCACCGTGCGCAACCTGGCCGACCGGGGCATGTTCTTCCAGACCGAGCCCGGCACCAAGGTGATCATGCCCTTCCCAGCCCGCGTTTTACGCCTCAACTGGGACCAGGAAAAACTGGGGCGTAGCGTGGAAGTGCGTTACATGGACAGCGGCGTCGTCGCCTGGTTCTGCCACCTGGAAGCGATCAGCGACGTCGTGCAGGAAGGCGCGATCATCAGCAGCGACACCGTCTTCGCCTCGACCGGCTCGACCGGCGACACCGCCAATCCCGGCTTGCTGTATCGTACGTTTCGCCAACCGGAAGGTGAAACGGCGCAGCCGATCAACCCGCTCGAGGTGCACGAAAAACAGAAATACCAATTGCCGGCCGCCGACCGCGTGCAATTCCTGGCGCTACGCACCAAGGTCGAACAACTGCTCGAAAAGGTCGCCGTGCCGCCGGCGGCGGCAAGCAAGGATTGACGAATCGGGCGGAATGACCGATCATTTGGTGAAAATTTATCCTGTGACAACAACGTAATTCCCTTGTGGGTGGAAGAGAAGCCAAGTGATGAAATCGCCGCTTTTTCGCTTGAGCCTGTTCGCCATCCTGTTCGCCATCCTGGCGGTCGGCGGCTGCGTCGATCCCGTCTCGGTGGATGAAGCCGGACCCTGCGACAACAATCGGGCGCCGCACGTGCGCAACCTCTCCCTCGTGGTGGATTCCTTCGCCGACGGCGACCTCAGCGGTCTGAACATCATCGAACCCAACGCCACCAACGGCCTCTACTATTTCAGCAAAAAAGACCGCGTCGTGGTCTGGTTCGAATTCAAAGACGCCGATTGCAATCTCGACGGCGGGGAAATCTATTGGGCGATGGACGCCGACAACTTCGTTCCCGTGGAAGACGTCACGCTGGCCGACAGCGATTCGTGCTCCGGTCTGCAGTTCTGGCAATTCCTCCACGAAAACGTCGATCTCGAGCTGCCGCGCGGCTACGGCTACGAGATCCCCGTGACCAAGCTGAGCACGCTGGGCTGCGGCCAGCACACGTTCACCATCGGCATCAAGGACGCTTGCGATCAGGCCAGTCAGGAAGCGCTGACGGCGGGGTTCTTCATTCCTTATTCCGACTGCACCCCGGATTGATCGTCGGGGCGTCCATTCTCACTCATCGGCAACAGCTCGGTTCCGGCTTTTCCCGGCGGACAGGCGGCGAATCCGGTTTGTTGCAGCCGCGCGAAAATCGCCTCGGCGATGCGCCGGTGGCCCAACGCGTTGGGATGGCCGCCGTCCTCGCCGAACAACGCTTCGCCCTTCTCCTGATCGACCTTCAGCGCCGAGAATAGATCCAGCAGCGGAATCTGGTCTTTCGACGCCGCGTAGCGGATGTACAGGTTAGCCAGCGGCTCGTCCTGGAACTGGTGCGGCAGCGTCAGCAGCAAACCGCAGAAACCTTTTTCTTTTCCCAGGCGATCGATCGCCTCGAGGTTGCGGATGAATTCGGGAGAGGGAACACGAAACGGATGTTTGCCCCTCCCGTCGACCTCGGTTCCGATTGCCATGCGGTTGGGAAACAGCCTTTTTTTAATGCCGGCGATCTCGAAATTGAGCCACTGATAGGAACGCAGGCCGTCCAGCGCGGATTGCGCGATCCAGACGAAGCGGTTGACGGCGGCCCGCTCGGCGTCGGTGACGCCGTTGGCGGCCGGCACGAAATCGTTGAAGCCGACGTAGACGACGACCCAATCGGGTTGCCACCGCCACAACTCGCGTTCGAGGTAGCGGCGCACCTGAAAAGACGTGTAACCCGGCACGCCGGCGTTGATGACCTGAACCGGCCGGCCGGGCAGCGCCTGGCGCAACCGGTTTTCCAGCACATTGGCGTAGGTTTCCGCTCCCGCCACCCCGTCGCCGAACGTGCAGGAATCGCCGACCGCGATGACGCGGAATTCGCCCGGCCGCTTTTCCCGCGCCGCCGGATCGTCGCGGAAGCCGTCGCCGTTGATCAGTTGGGTGATCTGGCCGGTCGGTTCGTCGGCGTCGCGGTTGGCGAACGGGCGCAGGCGCCAGAACCGCGCCGGGTCTTTTTCGTAGATCGGATTGATGGCGGAGCGGTTCCACCAGTAATCGCGCCCGAGAAACGACTCGTAAGAAAAGCCGGCCAGGCGCAAGCCGATTTCCGCGAGCATCAGGCCGACCAACAGGGGAACGAACGAATAAAGATAACGGCGGCGGCGCGGGCTCACGTGCCTTCCTTCCGCACCAGATAATCGCCGATCGCCAGCGCGTCGATTCCGGTGGACGCAAAACAGCGCAGCGCGTCGGCGGGCGTGCAGACGATCGGTTCGCCCATCACATTGAAGCTCGTGTTGAGCACCGCCGGCACGCCGGTCAACGCGGCGAATTCCGCGATCAGCCGGTGATAGCGCGGCTGCCGGGCCGCCGCCACCGTTTGGAGGCGGCTCGAGCCGTCGACGTGCACCACCGCGCCCAACCGATCGCGCCATGCCGCGCGAACGGGAAAGGCCAGCAACATATCGGGGCTGGGGCGGCCGCCGGTTTCGAACAGCTCGGCGGCACGCTCCTCCAGGATGCTCGGGCCAAACGGCCGATAGGGTTCGCGGTGTTTGACGCGTGCATTCAGCCGGTCTTTCGTTTCCGCCCGGCGCGGATCGGCCAGGATGCTGCGGTTGCCCAGCGCGCGCGGGCCGCTCTCCAACCGGTCCTGAAACCAGCCGACGATTTGATCCGCCGCCAGCAAAGCGGCCGCGCGCCGTTCGATGTCCGGCGTTTTTTCGTAGCGCAGCCCCGCCGCCTGGAGGGCCGCCTCGATTTCCGCCGCCGAATATTCCGGGCCCAGAAACGGCGCCGGCATGATTTCGCGGCCGGTACCGCCGAAGCCGGCGCGTTCGGCCCACAGCGCCGCGCCGGCGGCAGCTCCGGCGTCGTAGGCGGCGGGCGGGATGTAGAGGTCGTCGAGCAATCCCGAGGCGACGATCCGACCGTTGGCCACGCAGTTGAGCGCGACGCCGCCGGACATCGCCAGCCGGCGGATGCCGTGGCGGCTCGTCATCTCCGCGATCAGTTGCAGCAGAACTTCCTCGGTCACCGCCTGCAGGGCGTGGGCCACGGCGCGGTGCCGGTCGTCGAGCGGTTCATCCGGACGGCGCGGCGGCCCGAACGTCTTTTCCCAGCGCTTGCCGAACCAGCGCCGGCGGGCGCGATGGTAATCGAAATAGTCCATATCGGCGCGCAGGACGCCGTCACCGACGTAACGGATCACGCGCCGCATCGCCGGGACGAAGACCGGCTCGCCGTAAGGCGCCAGCCCCATCACCTTGCCTTCGTCCGAATTCTGGCGGTAACCGAGCCACTCGGTCGCCGTGCACCAGAGCAGCCCCAGGCTATGCGGGTAATAGGTCCAGGCCAGCGGCCGGATCGCCTCGCCTTCGTGGAGGGCGACCAGCGTCGAGGCGATCTCGCCGTTGCCGTCGACCACCAGCACCAGCGAACGGTCGAAGGGCGAATGAAACGCCGCGTGATAGGCGTGCGCCAGATGGTGCGGAGCGAAAAAGAATGGGCCTCGATAACCGTAGCGCGCGGCGAATTCGCGCCGGACGCCGGCCAGTTTGAACAGATTGCCGGCCTGGACCCGGCGGACGTTTTCGAGCGTGTCGGGCAGCCCGGCGACGGTCTGCCCCAGGCGCCGCGCCAGACCGAGCCACGGCCGCCAGTAGAACGCCACGCCGCCGACCTCGCGCATGGTCAGCCCGGCCCGCCGCAGGCACCAGGCAATCGCGCACTCCGGCCAGGCGGTCGTGTGCTTTTCGCGCCGGAAGCGTTCTTCCTCGGCGAATGCCGCCAGCTTGCCGTCGATCAACAGCGCGGCCGCGGTGTCGTGGATGTAAGCGTTGAAACCGAGGATCGCGCGGGACATGGATCAGACCGACCGTTTCAAGCGCACTTCGCTGGTGCCGGCGGGAAATGTCACCCGACAATCGTTGACGTTGATTTCGCGGCCGTCGACCACGGCGGTCGTCGCGGCGAACGGGAAATTCCACTCGATGCGGCGGGGCGCGGCGCGCCAGTCGGCGTCGATCTCCAGCCGCGTTTCCTCGGCGAACCCTTCCAGGCGGTACGAAACGACGCCGAAATGGGTCGGCGCCCGGCGCACCTCGGTGCGGCTGCCCCAAGCGAACCAATCGAGCGGCGCGGCGGGAGTGATGACCAGCGTGTCGTTTTCCTCGAACAGCAACAGGTCGCGCATCAGCAGCAGCCAATCGGCCGCCGCCCACAGATGCATGCCGTCACCCATCACCCCGCCGTGGGTGTGCGGATGAATGGCTTCCGGCCACGTGCCGGCGGAGGTCGCCAGTTCCAACACGCGGCGGATCAACGGCCAGCACACGGCATCGCGGCGAAAGAGCTCGCAGTGGGCGATGTGCATCGAAAGATAGGCGTTGAGGCCGCTGTGGATCATCTGCTGGAAGAAGAGGCCCTGGCAGAAGCAGCGTTCGCGCAGCGCCGCCAGCGTATTGCCCATCCAGGGGTCTTGCGGCTCGAAGAGGCGCAGCGGATAAAGCGCCGCCAGCACGCCGATCGCGGCGCAGTCGAAGCGGCGGTGCGGGCCGGTCGGCATGACCTCCTCGCCGATCCGGTCCATCGCCAGTTGCAGGCTGGCGCGGATGTCGGCAAGGAATTGTTCGGTCTCCCGTTCGAAGCGCACCCATTCGTCGCGCATGCCCAGCATTTCGGCGGCCCAGGCCACGTCGCGCAGCCCGGCGGCGCCCCAGAAGTCGTCCCAGTAGTAATAGTCGTTGGGCCCGAAGTGTTCGGCGGAAAATCCCGGCGGCAGCAGGCCCTTGGTCGGCGGCGACGTTTCGCGGCGGCGCGTTTTGGCGATCCAGTCGGCGCCGCGGACGAGCGATTCGTAAATGCGGATCAGGTACTCGCGATCACCCGTCAGGCGTGCGTGCTCCACCAGCGTCCAGATCGCCTGCCCGGCGCTGTCCCACTCGCCCGGCTGGGACAGGAAGAAACCGTCGGGCTGTTGCTTTTGCGGATAGTCGAGCAATTTGCGCTTGGCGCTTTCGTGCAGGCCCAGCCGATCCAGCGCGGTCACCAGGTAGGCGGCGTCGCGGAACCAGTAATGATGATAGGTCATGATGCCCGGCGTGATGGCGTCGCCATCGTCGACCAACAACAGATGACTTTTGCAGCGCTGAAAAGCCGCCGTCAGATCGCGGTCGGCGAACGTGACCGTCAGGCCTTCCTGCTGCCGGCGGCGCCATTCGGCCCGCGCCTCGTTGCGCCGGTCGGCGTAGTCGTACGAGCGCAGCGCCGCCGCGCGCCGGTTGAAACACGCCTGCGGCCGGGTCGTCGCCGTCGCGGTCCGCGTCTGCGTCTCGCCCGGCGGCAGCTTCAGCGGAAACGCGGCGTAGGCCGTCGCCAAGCCCGCCGCGCATTCCGTCCGCGGCCGGCTCTCGGCGACGCGTAAATGAAAGGCGCAATCGCCCTGGCGGCCGTTCGAGCAATAGACGATCGTCGGCCGCTCCGCGAACTGCAATCCCAGGCAGTGGTTGACGGTGAACGTATCCGGCGCCGTCAGCTCGATTTTTTTCACCAGCGCACAGCCCTCGGGGTTGAACGGCCGGATCGAAAAATACAGCGTCGGCGCGAGATGCCGGTCGGAGGTGTTGGTCACCCGCGCCTGCAGCATCACGACTTCCAACTCGCCGGAACCGCTGGCGAACGTTTCCAACTCCAGTTGCAACGGGCCGAAATCGAACCGGGTCCGCACCAGCGGCAGGTTTTCGACGTGCTGCTGATCGCGCACGGGCCGGCGGCTCGGGAAAAAGGTCTCGTCGTCGAGCCGCAGCCAGGTGTCCAGCGACCAGCCCTCGAACCAGGGCGTGACCAGGCCGCGCGGATCGATCGCCACCTCGCGTTCGGAGCCGGGGACACCGACCGCCGTCCAGTTGCGGTGCGTGACGTTCATCGCGCACCAGCTCATGCGCGGAATGAAACTGACGTCGTTTTCGTCGAACTGCCGCGTCGCCCAATACGGCAACACGTAATCGCGGTTGGGCTGAATCGCCATCTGCGTGTAGATGCCGCGCGTCACCAGCCGCGCCGCCATCGGCAACAGGTCGGTCGGCGCCATCACGTCGGCTTCCGAGCCGATCCGCCCCATCGATTCGATGAAGTCGAGGCTGTCATCCAGGTGAAAGCGCCGCGCCAGGCGACGCACCAGGCGTTCTTTCCAGTTCATCCGCGAATCCCGCTCGGTGTCAGCCGGACGCGAACAGTCCGCGCCCGTGGTTAATTCTTCCCGCCGAATGGCCAGGGTGTTGAAAAGATTATTTTGGTCGGTGAGCGCCGGATTGTCCAGACGGCGAGGCCGATTGATGCTATTCTTCCGCCGGTTGCGGCGGCCGTTGGATGCGCAGGCGGCGGATTTGGCGTTCGTTGGCCGCTTCGATCTTCACCGAGAAGCCGTCCAGTTCGAGGATTTCGCCGGCCTGCGGCACGCGGCCGATGCGGTCGAAAATCCAACCGCCGACGGTGTTGAACGACCCATCCAGTTCCTCGAGGTCGAAGATCTCGTAAAACTCGTTGATGTCGAACCGTCCGGGAACGACCAGCGTGTTTTCGTCCTGGAAATAGATGGTCTTTTCTTCCTTGTCGTACTCGTCGGAGATTTCCCCGACGATCTCCTCAAGGATATCCTCGAGCGTGACCATGCCGCTCGTGCCGCCAAATTCGTCGATCACCAGGGCAAATTTTTCGTGCCGCTGCTGAAATTCCCGCAACAGGTCGTCGAGTTTTTTCGTCTCGGGCACGTTGTAGGTTTTACGGAGGATTTCCTCGATTTTGAACTGCTCCTCGCGGCCCCAATAGCGCAGCAGATCCTTGACATGGACAAAACCGAGCACCTTGTCCAGATCGCCGTCCACCACCGGCAGCCGGCTGTGCCCGGATTCGCGGGTGCAGCGGATGATTTCCGTCAGCGGATCGTCCTTGTCGACGGAGGAGATTTCCGTGCGCGGAACCATGACCTCGCGGACGGTGGTTTTGTCGAGGTAGAGGACCCCCTGCATCATCTCGCTCTCGTCGTGATCGATATGCCCATCCAATTCGAGGTCGGACAACGCTTCCTCGGTGACCTTTTCGGGATCCTCGGGACGGCGGAAGACGGAGATCAATCGACGCAAGCGACTTCGCGGCAGGTCTTCTTTTTCGCTCATTTTCCATCCTCTTGTTCGAGCAGCGGCGCCAGCAGATCGCGCAAGGCTTCTTCCCGTTCCTTCATCCGCGCCGCTTCGTCCGGACTCACGCGCTCGTGATCGTAACCCGAAAGATGAAGGAGGCCATGCAAAATATAGTAACCGGTCAGGTACAAAAGTCCATAACCGGTTTCGCCGCTTTGTCGCGCCGCCTCGTCGACGTTGACGATCAACTGCCCCCATTCGCCGGCTTCGTCGGCCGGAAAGGAGATCACGTTGGTGGGGCGGTCGCGACCCAGGTAATCGCGGTTGTAGCGCCGGCTCGCGCCGTCGCCGACCAGGAGGA
Source organism: Myxococcales bacterium (assembly GCA_012517325.1). NCBI lineage: Bacteria > Pseudomonadati > Myxococcota > Myxococcia > Myxococcales > Myxococcales bacterium. The sequence goes on from JAAYVF010000083.1 coordinate 21,094, forward strand.
TTTCGACCCGGTCGCCGGCGCGCTCCAGCCGCGTCCCGGCCGCGGCCACCAACGCCCGCAGCGGCTTAGTGTCCGGGCTCCTCCCGGGGTGCCGCCGGCGGAGCGATATTGACGACCTTGCCCTTGCGGGGCTGTTCGTTTTCGGGGTAAGCGATTCGCCCATGATACCGTCCGGTGAGGATGGTCGCGAAATTTTGTGCGACCCGATGCAGATCCTTGAGGGTCATCTCGCATTCGTCGAGTTGGCCGTCGTTGTAAATGTTGCCGATCAATTCCGAAACCAGCGATTCGATGCGGGCCGGCGTGGGATTTTTCAGGCTGCGGGTCGCGGCCTCCACCACGTCGGCCAGCATGACCAGCGCCGATTCCTTGGTCTGGGGATACGGGCCGCGATAACGGAAATCCTCTTCGTTGATTTTCAGGTTGCCCGCCGCTTCCATCTGCTTGGCCCGGTTGTAGAAGTAGTGGATCCGCGAACGGCCGTGGTGTTCGGCGATGATCTTTTCCACCCGGCGGCCGATGCGATAACGCTTGGCCAGCTCCAACCCTTCGCGCACGTGATTGATCAAAATCAGGCTCGACATGTGCGGCGGCAGTTCGTTGTGCGGATTGTTCTCCCCTTCCATCTGGTTTTCGATGAAGTAGTGCGGTTTGACGATCTTGCCGATGTCGTGATAGAGCCCCGCCACCTTGGCCAGCAACGGGTTGACCGAAATCGACTCCGCCCCCTTTTCGGCGAGCGCCGACACCATCAGGGAGTGGTGATAGGTGCCCGGCGCCTCGACCAGCATCCGGCCCAGCAGCGGATTGTTCAAGTTGGCCAATTCGATCAGCCGCAGGTTGCTGGTGTAGTTGAACAGCGCCTCGAACGGATGCACGACCGCCAGCATGAACGGGCCGCTGAGCAAGCCGCCGATCGCCGCCGCCCCGACGTTGACGAACGTCGCCGTGGAGAGCAGCGAGGCCGGATCGCCGATGACTTGCACGGCGAACATCATCACGGCGTTGATCAGGCTCACCGAAAGACCGGCCTTCACCACCTGGGCGCCGGCCTGCACCTTGCCGATGCGGTGCGCGCCGACGACGCTGCCGGCCAGGACGAACAGCGCGTAGCCGATGGAGCCGTCCATGAACAACCCGGACATCAACGCGACGAAACCCAGCCAGACAATCGCCGCCTCGCTGTAGAGCAGAAAGCGCACCAGCATGCAGACGCCGGCGACCGGGAACAGCACGCGGATCGCCTCTTCCGTCAGCCAGGGATAGGAATCGGCCAACGGTTGCGAAATCGTCTTGGCGAGCCACATGAGCAGCCCGGCCAGGGCGGCGGTGCTGAGAAGAAACGCGTAATCGTTCATGCTGGGCTTGAACTTGCGGATATTGCGCGCTCCAAAGACGAACAGGGCCGAGATGATGATCGCCAACACGATCACCAGCGCCACGAAGATCAGCAGGGTTTCGGCGGCGCCGGCTCCTTGGCGCATCGCCCCGAGCACCAGCATCTGCTCCTCGGTGATCGGCCGCCCCTCGGCCACGATGAGCTGGTTCTTGCGGAAATGGATGATGCTGGGGCCGACCTTGTTGGCCGCTTCCATGCGCAGTTCCTCGGTCGCCGCCAGATTGAAATTCACCGTGGGCGCGATCATCCCGTCGGCGATTTTTAACACCAGCGCCCGCTCCGCCGGGTCCTCGATGTTCTGCTTCGCCCGGCGTTCCACCTGATCCAGAATGACCGGCAGATCGGCGATTTTCTCGATTTCCTTGAAGGTCCGCTCCTTCTTGTTGCCCAATTCCCGCAGGGTGATCGCCTTTTCCGCGCCCTGCGCGGCGATCTGTTCGAGCAGCACCTTGCGATCGACCACGATCAGGCGCGACAACGCGTAGTTGAGCAGATCGCGGATCTCGGCCTCCACCTGCGGCGAGTATTTTTTCTTGAACAAGGCGTCGAAATCCTTACGGTCGAGATCGAGACCGAGTTGCTGCGCCAGCTTGTTCTCCTGCTCCTCGATCGCCGGCTTCGACAGCAGACTCGCCACGCCCATTTCGTTTTCCTTCGCCGCGCCGCCGCTGTCGGTCCAGCCGAAAAACAGCCGCGATTCGGCGAAAGCGTCGGCCAGGCGTTTAACCTGCCGCTGGTCGGCCCGCGCGTCGTGGTCGTACACCGGCAGCACCGCCGAGATGGCGTCCTGGCGCCGCTTTTCGGTACTCGAGGTGTCGATCACGTCGAAATCGCGGTTGGCCTTGATGGTGTGATCGGCGAACATGCCGGCCTGGTAGCGGTCGATCGAAAAGCCGAAATGCGGCGCGATCATAAACGAAAGAAAGAGACTCGCCAGCACGACCATCGCCCAGGGTGTCGTCAGCACCTCATGGCCCAACCGGCTGCGCTTGATCGCTTCCTGGACGCGGCGCAGGCGCGGCCACTGGCGTTTTTTTTCTTCCGGCGGATTGGCGCTCAATCGTTCTCCCGGCGAGATCGTTTCTCGTATTGATCATACGCCACAATAATGCGCTGCACCAAGCGGTGCCGCACCACGTCGGTTTCATCGAAGCGGACGAAGACGATGCCGTCCAGATCGCGCAAAATCGACTGGACGATCACCAGGCCCGAAACCTGGCCGTTGGGCAGGTCGATCTGGGTGTCGTCGCCGGTGATGACCGCCTTGGAGTGGAAGCCCAGGCGGGTGAGAAACATTTTCATCTGCTCGGGCGTGCTGTTCTGCGCCTCGTCGAGGATCACGAAGCTGTCGTTCAGCGTGCGGCCGCGCATGAAGGCCAGCGGCGCGACCTCGATGATCTGCCGGTCGATCAACCGCTGCACCTTTTCGTAGGGCATCATCTCGTGCAGCGCGTCGTAAAGCGGCCGCAAATACGGATTGACCTTTTCGGCGATGTCGCCCGGTAGAAATCCGAGCTTCTCGCCCGCCTCCACCGCCGGCCGCACCAGGATGATCCGATCGACCTCGCCTTTCACCAGATGGCTGACCGCCATCGCCATGGCCAGGTAGGTCTTGCCCGTGCCGGCCGGCCCGACGCCGAAGACGATGTCGTTGTTGCGGATCGCGTCGATGTACATTTTCTGGTGAATCGACTTGGGCGTGATGGCCCGGTTTTTGTTGGAGATGTACACCGTGTCCAGAAAGATATCGCGCAGCCGGATCTTGTCGCCCGAGCGCAGGATCGTCAGCGCGTGTTCCACGTCCGTGGTGTAGACCGGAAAGCCCTCGGCGACCAGGCCGTACAACTCCTCGAACAATTTCTTCACGATGGGAAAGTGTTCCTGCGGACCGCGCATGAAAATCCGGTCGCCGCGCACCGACAGCTTGACCCCCAACGCGGTTTCCACCACGTGCAGGTTCTCGTCGCCGTGGCCGACGATCTGCCGAATCACCTCGGCATCGGGCAGATATATGCAGGGGGTTTCCGCCCCGCCGTTGAATTCCTTCTCGCCCAAAAATCCTACCCCTGGTTGCCGACCACGCTCACGGCGATCTGCCGTCGACGAGGCCGATTGTCAAAGTCGATCAGTAAAATCTGTTGCCAGGTTCCCAGGAACATCTGGCCTTCGTGAATCGGCACGTGCAAATCCGGTCCGATCATCGCCGCGCGCACGTGGCTGTGCCCGTTGTCGTCGCCCCAGCGCCGATTGTGCGCGTATTCGCCGCCTTCCGGGATCATTCGTTCGATCGCCCGCCGCAGATCGTCTAGCACGCCTTCTTCATATTCGATGGTCGTCAGCGCCGCGGTCGAACCCGGGACAAAAACCGTGACACTCCCCTCGGCAATACCGGAATTGGCAATGATCGCGGCCACCTGCCCGGTCAAATCCAACATATCCAGGTTTCCCCTGGTTTCCAGCTCGATCAGATCAAAGCAGGTCATAGTCTCCATAGCACCGCCGATAAAAATGGTTTTGTAGTGTACCACAAGGCTAAATGAAGATGAAATCAGGCTCAACAGCCCGGTGAATATTTATAAAAGCTTTTTTATTCATATAGATAGGCATACAGGCCAGCCGAAGGAAAGGATGATCGGCTCACTTGGAGAAGCGGTAATACGTATCGCCGCGATTGTGTTTGACGGTGAAGGTGTAACCGGAATTGTTGCAATTGCCGAAGACGAACGTCATTTCCGGGTCGTCGGTCAGATTGCGGTCGATCGCCAACAAGGAACTCAAATCGCCGGCATAAGTATTGTGAATCGATTTGTAGATTTCCTGTTCGGTCCGAGCGTTATGCCCCGAGCTGCCCGCCGATGCGTTATAGGCGGAAACCCGCAGGTTGACGTAATTGGGCATGGCAATTAGCGCTAGGATACCGATAATGGCGATGACGATCATCAGTTCAACCAGCGAAAAGCCTTTCATTTTCAACCTCGTCCGAAAGGGTGCTTGGATAATACCTTCAAAAGAGATGCCAATCCCCCTGATATTGTGATTTGTCTTTTATTTCAATTGGTTAGGCATTGGCGAGAGGGCTTTGAGAAAGCAAATACCGGATATTTGTATCCTTTTTTTCATATTAAGTGACAATTGTTGTCACTTTTAGAACGGAATTGGGCCTACCCCGAGTTCATTTCCGTTGTCCCATCGGTCGGCCATTGCCCAGGAAGGCACCGAAGCCTGATGATTCAAGCCTACTTGAGTCTTAGTAAAAATGCCGGCGAAACCTCCGGAATCCGCATCATAGGGCAGCAGGACTTCTTCATCCGTGCCGCCTTCCACGAGGATGGAAACCGTCACCGATCCGCTCTCGACCGGACTGGCGTCGTTCGGCGAATAATCCGTGTTCAACAAACGGTGGCTTCCCGGGATCGGCGCATACCAACCGCGGCAACTGATCCGGAACGAGTCGTCGCCAAGGTCCTCGGCCGCCAGATCGGTAACGGTGAGCTGACTGTTCTCCACGATCTCGAAGGGGGTCGAAACCAGATCGTAATCGACGGGTTGCGAACCGTCCCAATAGGTGCCGGTAACGCGGAAGCGATAGGTTCCGAGCGGGACATCGACCGTCGTTTCCCAACTGAGTCGCCACTGGTGAAGCCGAACCGCCGGATACGGCAGGTCGACATAATTCGGCTGCGGATTGTAATCCTGAATCGTGCGGTAATCCTGATCGGTGAAAATCCGGCCGTTGGCGAGAATGGCCGGCGCGAAATCCTCGTCGTCGTTGCGGCGCTCGACCACCACGCGCGCATCGTCGAGGGAAGTAAAACCGCCCGCCCAATCCACCACGACCGTCGCGAACCGTTCGTATTCCGCCGCGGGTTCGGTCAGAATTTGCGGCGCGCGATCGCTCGCCTCCGGATCGAGCATCGCCTGATTCGGATTGGAATAAATCCACGGCGGCGGGGCGCCGGTCTGGTTGTCCTCGTCCTCGGGGGTGAACAATTGCTCGGCCAATTCGCCCGTGCGTTCGACCAGCCAGTCGCCGAATTTGTAGCCCCATAGGGACGCGCTGGTTTCGTACCCGCCCTGCATCCAGGTTTCCTCGGTTTGCAGGTAGAACTGATAGTCGTTGGAGTAGCCGAAAGCGATCACATGCTTGGGATCCCAGCCTAGGCGATCGGCGGCTTCCTCCACGGCGCGGTCGGCCAGATGGCTGGTCAACTCGCCCGGAAACAGCAAGAGAACGTCGTCGTTGATTTTGATCGCGGCGATCTGGGTGGTCAGCCACGGGTTGAGCAATCCGCGCAGCAAGGCGCCGGCAGCGTAGCAAAGCATGTAGCCGTCGACCATCGAAGTGGACGGATCGTTGCAGTCGACCAGGTTGCCGTATTCCGGCCAACTGCGATCCCCACAGTACATGGCGCCGTATTCGTAATCGTGCCAGACGCCGGTCGCCGGATTGATCCAGCCGAATTCTCCCGGCTGATAGCCGATTTCCTCGCGGCCAAGCGCGATGCGCCGGGCGACCATTTCAAAGCGAACCGTGGCGGTCGGCGTCAGATCGGACCAGAGCACCAGCGCCTTTTCCGCCACCCGGCGGCCGAGGATTTCCAGCACCGCCAAGCCATGATGCTCGTTGCCGGCGTTGTAATTCGGCGCCTGATCGCCGGCGCTGGTCTGCAAGGCGAACACTTCCACCGACTGATCGAATTCGTCCTGCATGACGTATTCGACCCAGCCCAGCGAATCCGACGTGTAATAGGACCCGCTGAACATGGTGCCGTGCATCGCCAACCCGACCAGCACCGCCAGCGGCGAATCGTCCGCCCGGTCGACGCGCAGGACGAAAAGCCGGTTATCCTTGTGCGCCGGCGGATCGTCCTGACAGCGCCGATCGAAGGTGATGCGGTTGTCCGGGTCGAAATCATCCGCCAGGCCGCTCGCCAGCTTGGCGGGAGCCAGGTTCTCCATGCTGGCGACGATCGCGTCGGCCAGGGAAGCCACCAGGCCATCGACGACCGGTTGATAATATTCGTCGAGCCCCGCATCGGCGAAAACCGCGGGCAGTGGCAGAAACCGTGCCGGTCCGCTATGGGTGTGCATCGCGTTGATCCACAGCTTTTCGGTCAGGTTGACGCCGGTGCGGGCGCAAACCTCGTCGATGACCCTGGCGTAGAGCAGATCGGTGATGAAAACGAGCGGCACGCGAACCACGACGAGCCGGTCCTCGCCGTTGTCGAGCGTCAGGGCCTTGACCTGCAACCGGTCGTAACGACCCTGCGCGGCGCCGAGCAAGTGGGCCAGTGGATGGATGAAACCGCGGCGCCCCCCGAACCCGCCCAGGGCCAGGCCGATCGGCGCATAGAGATCGCTGACGGCGACCCCGGCTTGCAACGGCTGTAACGGGCCGCCGCCCGGCGAGGCGCAAATATCGTTATCGTCGTCATCGTCATTGTCGTTATTGTCGTCATCATTATCGTCATCGTCATCATCATCGTCGTCGTCGTCGGGAACCGAGTCGTCGTTGTCGTTATCATCGTCGTTGTCATTGTCGTTGTCGTTGTCGTTATCATCGTTATCGTCGTCATCCGGCTCGGGCCCCGGGTTGGCATCGTCATCCGTCCCCGCGTCATCCCGCGCCGATTCCGACGAGTTGCAAGCGATCGCCAGGCAGGCCAATCCCACCAGAAAAATGATTAAAAACACTCGCTGTTTATTCATTGCCGACCCTTGACGGTGGTCCGTTCCCGACACCGTTCATCTTCGGGATAACCCGATATCTTGTCAAATGAAAGCCGGATGCCGGCCGCTTACCGGCCAGACACGCGAATCAATGCATCCGGCGGCGATGTCGGTTGACAGAATCGGAAGGTGGCCATTATCCTCTTTCGACTGTCGGGAAAGGAAAATTGGGCCGTGGAATGACGCAAGCGAAACAAAAAGCAAAACTCTGGCCGGCGGCGATCTGGCTGCCGGGAATCGTCTTGGCGACTTTTTTTGTCTACCGGGATTTGTTGCAAACGCACTTTTTCTTGGACGATTATCTGCACCTGTTGTTGATTCAAAAATTCAAGCAGCCGCTCGAACCGTTTTATACGGACATCTTCATGGGGGCGTTTTTCCGCCCCGCGGTCACGATCTTCTGGGCGCTGGATTACGCCCTGCACGGCACGAATCCATCCGGCTACTATCTCTCCAACATTTTCTACCTCATGCTCTCGATCGGCTTGCTGTACGCGGTCATGCACAACCTGACCGGTTCGCACACGCTCGCCGGCCTGACGGCCTTCTTTTTCGCGGTGAGCCCGGTGACGGGCGTCGGCGTCGAATGGTTGTCCAACCGCTTCGACCTGATCGGCACGATGTTTTTTCTCGCCTCGACCCTGCTGTTTCTGCGCTTCGTCCGTTTCCGTCGTAAAAGCGACTATGCGCTCTCGCTGTTTGCCGCGGTGGTCGCCTTCTTTTGCAAGGAAATCACCATCACGTTGCCGGTCGTCCTGATCTTTGCGGCGTCCTTCATGTTTCTGTACCGTTATCCGCCGGCCTTCGACGCACGGCTGGTGAAGAAAATCATTTCCTACACAACGCCGTATTTCAGCCTGGCGGCGATTTACATGATCTGGCGCTTCGCGGTCATCAAAAGCCTCGGCGGCTACGTCGGCGAGGCGAAGGATCCGCTGACGATCGGCTACCTGTTCATGATCTGGCAAAAATTCGGCGAGTACGTCTGGCTGATTAAAAATCCCTTTGTCGTGGCTTCGCTGCTGATCATCATGACTTTTTTGCTGGCCAAAGCCGATTTTTACGCGAAGAACAAGGTGTTCTTTCTCGGCCTGCTGATCGCCCTGGTCACCGCGCTGCCGCTGGCGATGATCATCAAATACCGGGCGGTCATGACCTACATGACGCCGCGTTTCTTCTTTTTACCGAACATCGGCGCGACCATCGCGCTCGTCGCGATTTACGATCCGCGCAGCAGCAAATTGCGCCGCGTCCTGGCCGCGATTCTCCTGGTGACCATCGGGCTGGCGCTGGGCGTCAACAATTACATCATCGTGCACAAATGGGCGCGCGATAAAAACAAGACGTTCGCCAAGATGGAACAAATCACCCGGGCGATGGCGGAACAATCCGCGTCGGGATTGCAGTCGGCGATGGTTTACACCTGCCTGCCGGGATTGGACGTCGCCCTGGACACCTCGGTGAAGTTCACGCACCCCGAATACCTGGACCGCTATTTCTTCCTCAATTGCCAGGGGCCCACGCAGACGATCGCCGACAAAACGCTTTATCAGGCCAAGCGGCGGCTGCTCGAGTTTCCGCAATCCTTCGCCAAAAACCCGTGCAGCTACGAGAACGTGATTTACGGGGTCGCCGAGGCCCTGCCGAACATGGTACTGGACCAGATTCGCTCCGACGACGCCGTGCTGGTTTTGGATTTGAACCAGCAAGGCGAAACCGTCTTCATCGATCGCGACAAAGTGGAGCAGATGATTCGGGTTCGCTATGGCGCCGAGTCCGAAACCGACGGAGATCAGCCCAATGCCTGACACAACCTCGAAACGCCTTTACTGCGGCCTCCTGTTCTGCCTGGCGGCCTTCACGTTCTGCCTCGCCCTGACCGGCTGCGCGAAAAGCCCCAATCATCCCAACGTTCTGCTCATCAGCGTCGACACCCTGCGCGCCGACCGGCTTGGCTGTTACGGCAGCAAGGAAGGCCTGACCGGCATGATGGATTTCTGGGCGCAGCGCGGCGTGCGGTTTAGCAACACCTGGGCTCCGGCTCCCTGGACTCTGCCCAGCCATGCCTCCGCCTTCACCGGGTTGTATCCGACCGAGCACCGGGCGATCGACGAAAAAATCAACATCGATAAAAACGCGAAGCTGCTCAGCGAAGCGCTGAAAGACGCCGGATTCCAGACCGGCGCGTTCGTGAGCCACTATTACCTGGGACAGGAATACGGCTTCGGGCGCGGCTTCGACGACTTTTACATCAAACCCGACGCCAAGGCCGATGAAATGGTGAGCCGGACCGCCCGGTGGATCCAAAAACACAAGGAAAAGCCCTTTTTCGCGTTTCTGCACCTGTTCGATCCGCACACGCCTTACCAACCGCCGGTTGATATCGCGAAAAAACATTATCCGGCCGACGTGAACCTCCTCGTCACGGGCACCACCAAGGACATTATGGACGTGGTGCACGAATGGCCGTCGGATACCGCGCAAAAAAAGCTCAAGGCCTTGCAGTCGCTTTACGCGGGCGAAATCGAGTTCGTCGACAAACAACTCGAAGTGCTGTTCAAATCCCTCCAGGACAACAAGCTGGACCGGAACACGATCATTATTCTCTTCGCGGATCATGGCGAGGAGTTCATGGAACACGGCCTGATGGAACACGGCTTTACGCTGTACCAGGAACAGCTCCACGTGCCGTTCATCTGGTACTATCCGGCCGGCCTGCCGGCGGGGCAGACCGTCGAGGAACCCTCCAGCCTGATCGACCTGATGCCGACGTTGCTGGACCTGCTCGGGTTGCCGCCGGTGGACAACATCTCCGGCCGGTCGCTCATGCCCGTGGTGCGCGGACAGGAAAAATCGATCAACCGTTACCTGTTGTCGGAAACGACCCGCCAAGGGCCCGACCGCGTAACCTTGATCCGCGATTTTGAGAAATACCTCTATTCGCCGCCGTTCCGGCTCAACAGCCGTAACTTCGGCGAAATGCTCTTCAATTTGCGAAACGACCCCGGCGAAAAGACTGATCTCCTGCCGACCGACCCGGAAACCGGAGCCAAACTGTCCGGCGAATTGTTCGCCAGCGGCCTTTACGTCCACCGCCGCGCCTGGCATTTGCGGTGGGGCAAGGGCGATAAAGGCCAGCCGCTCAAGGGCGAGCTCCGCACCAATGGGAAATTCATTTATCTCTATAAAAACAACACGATTTACAGCACCGACGACAAGGGCTTGATGACCTCGATGGAATTCCCGTGGGACAAGAAAGACGACAACAAGGTCACGTTCGTCAACAATCCGAACGAGGAAAACGGCATTTCGTTCATGACCGAACCCGAGACCGCGCCGATCACGTTCCAACTGCTGGTCGGCGGCAAGGAAAGTCCGGCGAACATCTGGCTGGGCGGCTCCGGCAAGCACCCCACCAGCGGTCTGTTTACCCTGAACGAAACGGTCGAGCTGACCGGCCAGCCCCAACCGCCCGCCGGCGGTTACCTGATCTGGAGCGATTCCTTGTGGGTGAACGCCAAGCAGGTACTGCGTTCCGAGGTCGGCGATCCGATTAAACTGGCGCCGGAAGTCGTCGAGCATTTGCGCAGTTTGGGCTACATCCAATAACCGGTCGGCAAACGGCATAAATCATGGTTGTTAATCGGCCGATCAAGCGAAGAAGGCCCGGGCGCCCGCTACCGTCGACAGTCCGCCCGTTTACTTGACAAGTAGCGGGCTTCTCGGCAAGATTCAATCACTTCGTCAAGGAAGAAATATACGGCAGCCATCGGCCGCCCAAATAATGAATTTTTCGCGGAGGCTTTATGTCCGGCCATAGCAAGTGGAGCACCATTAAACGGAAGAAAGGCGCCGCCGACGCCAAGCGCGGCAGGCTGTTCTCGAAGCTGAATAAGGAAATTATGCTGGCGGCTCGCGCCGGAGGCGGCGACCCCGAAACCAACATTCGGCTGCGCAACGCCATCGCCACCGCGCGCGCGGCGAACATGCCGAAAGAAAACGTCTCGCGGGCGCTGAAAAAAGGCACCGGCGAACTGGGCGGCGAACAGATCAACGAATACGCCTACGAAGGATACGGTCCCGGCGGCGTGGCCATCATCGTCGAAGCCGTCACCGACAATAAAAACCGCACCACTGCCGAGGTCCGCCACGCCTTCGCAAAATACAACGGGAACCTGGGTGAAAGCGGCTGCGTCGGTTGGATGTTCGACCGCAAGGGCCATTTCGTTTTCCCGCGCGAGGGAATCGAGATGGCGAAATTCGAGGAAGTGGCGATCGAAAACGGCGCCGAGGACATCAAGGAAGAGGACGACACGATCGAGGTGACCTGCGCCGTGTCGGATTTCAACACCTTGCAAGAGGCTTTCATCAAGGCCGGATACCAATCCGAAACCGCGGAATTGGCCCAAATCCCGCAAACGCTTCTCAAACTCGAAGGCAAGCAAGTCGAAACCATGTTGAAACTGATCGACGCGCTGGAAGAGCAGGACGACGTGAACAACGTCTGGTCCAACTTCGATTTCGACGAAGCGGATATGCCTCAGGACTGATGCGCCGGCGCCTGGTCCGTCAGGAGCTCGCCCCATGCGCGTGATCGGGATCGATCCGGGCAGCAGGATCTGCGGATGGGGGATCGTCGAGGAGATCAACGAGCCCCGTCCCCTGCGGCATGTCGATTGCGGCGGCGTCATCATGTCCGGTAGCGCCGCGCTGGCCGAACGCCTGCAGCAAATATACGACCAGTTACGCGAACTGATCCGCCGGTACCAGCCGGAGGAAGCCGCGTTGGAATCGCTCTTTCACCATAAAAACGTTCATAGCGCGCTGGTGCTCGGCCACGCGCGCGGCGTGGCGATTCTGGCCTGCCGGCACGAAAATCTGCCGGTCTACGAATACTCGGCGACGCAGATCAAACAAGCGGTCGTCGGTTACGGCCGCGCCGACAAGAACCAGGTGGCGCAGATGGTGCGAAGCCTGTTACAACTTCCGGAAACCGCGATGGCCGACGCGTCCGACGCGCTGGCCGGCGCCATTTGCCATTTGAACAGCCGGAAAATCAACCGCCTGCTCGAACGGTTGAACCAGGCCGAAACGAGAAAAAAATGATCGCCCGTTTGACCGGCCAATTGGCGGAGAAGGAACTCGACCACGTCATCGTCGACGTCGGCGGCGTCGGCTATTGGGTGAACATCAGCACCCAGGCTTTTTACGCCCTGCCCGAACCGCCGGCCCTGGTCAGCCTGCTCATTCATACGGCCGTGCGGGAAGACGACATTTCGCTTTACGGTTTTTCCTCCGCCATGGAAAAGCGTCTGTTTCTGATGCTGGATTCGGTCAGCAAGGTCGGCCCGCGCGCGGCCATGAACATGCTTTCGAACCTCCAGCCGACCGACATGCTGCAGGCCATCGCAGCCGGCGACACGCGCGCGCTGGCGAAGGTGCACGGCATCGGCAAGAAAACGGCCGAACGGCTGGTCGTCGAACTGGGCGAAAAGGCGACGGCCCTGCTACAGGAAGCGAAACTCGAAACGCCCCCGCCGATGGCGCGATTGCACGGCACGGACCTGGACGCCGTCAGCGCGCTGGTTAACTTGGGATATCGGCCCGCCGATGCCGAACAAGCCGTCGCCGAGGTTCGCCAGACACTCGGCGAGACGGTATCGTTGCCCGAACTGGTCCGCGCGACGTTGAAGCGGATCGCGAAAGGATAAGCGATGGATCGAGGGCCCATCGACCCGCACCGCGAACCGACCGAGCACGAGCTCGAAAAATCCCTGCGCCCGCGCCGGTTGGCCGAATTCATCGGCCAGGCGACCCTCAAGAGCAACTTGCAGATCTATATTCAAGCGGCGCAAGCCCGCGGCGAGGCGCTCGACCATACCCTGTTGTACGGCCCGCCGGGCCTGGGCAAGACCACCCTCGCCCACATCGTCGCCAACGAACTCGAGGTCAACATCCACTGCACCAGCGGCCCCGTGCTCGAAAAACCGGGCGACCTGGCGGCGATCCTGACGAACCTGTCGCGGCGCGACGTGCTGTTCATCGACGAAATCCACCGCCTGCCCAAGCTGGTCGAGGAAAAGCTCTACCCGGCGATGGAGGATTTCGCGATCGACCTGATTCTCGGCCAAGGGCCCTCGGCACGTACCGTGCAGATGCCGCTGGAACCCTTCACGCTGATCGGCGCCACGACGCGCATCGGCCTGATCGCCAATCCGTTGCGCGACCGCTTCGGCATCGTCGACCGGCTGGATTTTTATCTGCCCGAGGACCTGCTGACCATTATTCACCGCAGCGCCCAGATTCTGCGGATCCGGATGGACGACGAGGGCGCCCGCGAAGTGGCCCGCCGCAGCCGCGGCACGCCGCGCGTCGCCAACCGCCTGCTGCGCCGGGTGCGCGATTTCGCCCAGGTCGAGGGCGACGGCGCGATCACCCAGGCGATCGCCCGCCGCGCGCTGGGGCGGTTGGGCGTGGATGACGAGGGCCTCGACAAAATGGACCAGCGGGTGCTGCTGACGATCATCGACCATTTTCAGGGCGGGCCGGTGGGCGTCGAGACGATCGCCGCCAGCCTGTCGGAAGAAAAAGACACGATCGAGGACGTGATCGAACCGTTTCTCATTCAATGCGGCTATTTGAAGCGGACGCCGCGCGGCCGCGTCGCCACGCCCCGCGCCTACGCGCACCTGGGCCGGACCGTTCCCAAGGGCGTCTCGCTTTCGCTATTCGAGGAAGAACCGAACCGATGATCCTACCGTCCCCTTCGTCGTTGAACGACATCCTGGTGGTCTGCTCCGGCAACATCTGCCGCAGCCCCATGGCCGCCGGTTTGTTGCGCGCCGGTCTGCAAAAGGCCGGTGTCCGCGGCAAGTTCGTCCATTCCGCCGGCACCATCGCCACCGCCGGCAATCCGGCCAGTCCGGAAGCGGTGGAGGTGATGGAGGAGCGCGGCCTCGACATTTCCTATCACCGTTCGACCCCGCTTTCGACCGACTTGATCAAGCGCGCCGACCTGATCATCACGATGGAGCAGCGGCACATCACCTACATCACCACGATGGTTCCGGAAGCGACGGGGAAAACCTTCCGTTTGACCGAATGGGCCGGCGAGGCGCAGCGCGACAGTGACGTGCCCGACCCGTATGGCATGGGCGTGGCGTACTACGAGTTGATCTGCTCCCGGATGAAGCGGATGGTCGATACGCTGATCCGCCAATTCAGGGGCCGCGACGCCGATCAAGAAGATGACTGATCCGCCGGCCACCCTGCTGTCTTTCGCCATCGCGCCCGTCGAAACCAGTCGCGACGCCCGGGGCTGGGTCAGCAACCTGTTGGACCATCTGCCGCTGCCGGCCGCCGGCCTGCGCAACATCCATATCGTGCAGTTGCGGCCGGGGTTGATCCGCGGCAACCATCGGCACCATCGGCAAAACGAATGGATCGTCCTGTGCGGCGGCCCCTGCCGCGTCGTCGTTGTCTGGGAAGGAAGGCGCCGGGAAGAAACGATCGTCGGCGATGTCCCGGTGATGCTGACGCTACCCGCCGGGACCCCGCATGCGATAAGATACGAGGGAATCGGCGAGGCGTTTCTCGTCTCTTTCACCGACCAGGAATATTCGTTCGAGCACCCCGACGTGGAACGCGTCGAGTTGCTCGTCTAGCCGGGTGTTGAAAAACACCCGGCGTGCGATCCAGGGATGGATCGCCATTTTCGGCAACTTCCGAAGTTGCCGAAAATGAAGCGAAAGAAAAACCATGCTTTTTGTTGAGCGCGGTTGAAAAAGGCCAGGACGATCTTTTTCAACAGCCTGCTAAGGGAGACAGCATGCGGCTGGAATTTCACGGCGCCATTCAAACGGTGACGGGTTCGGCGTACGTGCTGCAGATCGGCGCGGAACGCTTTTTATTCGATTGCGGCATGTACCAGGGCGCGAGTTGGCTCGAAAAGCGGAACTTCCTGCCCTTCTATTTCGATCCGCGGCAGATCAAGGACGTGATCGTCACCCACGCGCACATCGACCACATCGGCCTGTTGCCGAAACTGGTGCGCGAGGGCTTCGCGGGCAAGATCCACGCCACGTCGGCCACGGTCGACCTGGCGCGCATTCTGCTGCTCGACGCGGCCCACATCGCCGAGGCCGACACCGAGCGGCGCAACCGCAAGTTCGGCCGGGCCGGCCGGCCGCAGGAACAACCGCTTTATACGGCGGCCGACGCGGAAAAGGCGCTGGAACACCTGGTCGCGCACCGCTATCACGAGGAAGTGCCGATCGGCGACGGCTTGCGCGTGGTCTTTCGCGACGCGGGCCACATCCTGGGCAGCGCCTTCATCCAGGCGACGGCCACCGAAAACGGGAACACCAGACGGATTCTGTTCTCGGGCGATATCGGCAACCGCGACCAGGCCATCATCAAAGATCCCGAGGCGCCCGAGCCGGCCGACGTGCTCTTGATCGAATCGACCTACGGTGACCGCCTGCACAAGCCCCGGCCCGACACGATGAAAGAGCTGCACGACATCCTCGCCCAGGCTTACCGCGACGGCGGCAACGTGGTCATACCGGCCTTCGCCGTGGGCCGCACCCAGGAAATCCTGTACCGCCTGCGCGAGCTGGCTGACGAGGGCCGCCTGCCCGCCTTTCGCGTTTTCGTCGATTCGCCGCTGGCGATCAGCGCGACGCGGATCGTGCAGGACAACCCGGATTGCTACGACGACGAAACCATCTACGAAATTTCGGCTTCGGGCCGCGATCCGCTCGCCGTGCCGAATCTGCGCTTCACGCGGCAGACCATCGAATCGCAGGAAATCAACAACGTCAAGGAACCGTGCCTGATCATCAGCGCCAGCGGCATGTGCAACGCCGGCCGCATCCTGCACCACCTCAAGCACAACCTCTGGCGCCGCGAAAATCACATCGTCTTCGTCGGCTACCAGGGCGAAGGTACGCTCGGCCGCCTGCTCGTCGACGGCGCGCCACGCGTGAAAATCATGGGCGAGGAAGTCGCCGTGGCGGCGCACATTCACACGATCGGCGGCTTTTCGGCCCACGCCGACCGCGACGGGCTGCTCGAATGGATGCAGCCGCTCGCCGCCGGCAAGCCGCGCACCTTCATCGTGCACGGCGAGGAAAAAAGCGCCGCCGCGTTCGCCGGCGAGGTCAACCGGCGATACGGCATCCGACCCGTGCTCCCGTTGTGGCACGAAAAGGTGCTGCTCTGACGGCCCGGCCGGCGCCCGGCTACCTGCCCTTCTCGCGCTGGCTGCGCGAACGCTACGGGTTTCCGGTCCGCAAAATATCCCTGAGCGCCGGCTTCGGCTGCCCCAACAAGGACGGAACCATCGGGGGTGACGGCTGCGTCTTCTGCGACGTCAACGAGGCGGGCCCGGACCCGCGTTCAATCGCCGGGCTCTCGGTCGCTGAACAACTCCATCGGCAAATCACGATTTTCCAGGCCCGGCATCCGCAGCCGCACAAATTTCTCGCCTACCTGCAAGCGGGTTCGAACACCTACGCCCCGCCGCCCCGCCTGCGCGAGGTCTACCGCGCGGCGATCTCACACCCGGACGTGGTTTCACTCGCGGTTTCCACGCGTCCGGATTGGCTGCCGGATGAGGCGCTCGACCTGCTACGCGAAACCGGCGGCGGTTTGGATGTCTGGGTCGAACTCGGCGTGCAGTCGGCGCACGACGCCACCCTGATCCGTATCCGGCGGCGGCACGATTTCGCGGCGGTGGAGGATGCGGTGCGGCGCGCCAAGGAACGCGGTTTTCTCGTCTGCGCGCACCTGATCGTCGGGTTGCCGGGTGAAACGAAAGCGGATTTGCTGGCGACGGCGGCGGCGATGAACCGGCTGGGCGTGGACGCGGTCAAGCTTCATCCGCTCAGCGTCACGCGTGGCAGCGCGCTGGAAACGGAGTGGCGCGAAAACCGCTTGCGGCTGCTCGACGAGGACGAATACGTCGAACTGGCGGCGGCGTTTTTGGAAACGCTGTCGCCGCACATCGTCGTTCAACGTCTGACCGGCTCCGGGCGCCCGGAGGTTCATCTCGCGCCCGACTGGACGCGCAACCTCAATCGCGTCAAACGGCGAATCGAAGCCCTGCTTTGCCCCGCTCAATAAAAAAAGGGCGACCCCGTGGGGCCGCCCTTTTTGACGTCTGAAATACTCAGCAGCCGCAGCCGCCGGTGGAATCGTCGTCGTCGTCGCCTTCGGCGCCCTGGTCGTTGTCGTCGTTGTCGTCGTCGTCAACCACGGTGTCGTTGTCGTCATCGTCGCCGGGCTGGCCGGGAACGACCGTCACGGTCACCTGGTCGGTGCTCTGGAATTCGATGTCCGACACTTCCAACTCGAAGGTGTAGGAACCAGCCGTAGTGGGCGTGAAGATCGGCTGTTCGCCGTTCGGATCGTCGAAAGTGACTTCCGCCGGGCCTTCCACCAGGGTCCACTGATAGAGCAGCAGGTCGCCGTCCGGATCGGTCGAGCCCGAGCCGTCGAGCTGGGCTTCCTGGCCTACCATCACCTGGAAGTCATCGCCCGCGTCCGCCGTCGGGCCATCGTTGGTGCCGGTGTAGCGGGCCGCCGAGAGGTTCATACCGACCGCGAAGCCGCGTTCGGGACCGGCGAAATCCAGGGCGATCAACGCATAGCCGTTGGGGTTGCCCGGATAACCGTCGACCACGCTGAACGTGTCGTGGGTCCAGGTGAGGCCGCCGTCGGTGGTGACCATGAACAGGGAGTAATAGCTGAAGCCGGATTTTTCCGCGCACGCCGCGTAACCGAGGCTCGGAGTGATCATCCGCACGTCGTCGATCGCGTACATCGAGGAGCCGCTCGGGCCGTATTCCGGCAGCGTCGCTTTTTCGAAGGTCGCGCCGCCGTCGTGGGTGACCAGGATCATGCTCAAGCCGCCGTTCTCATTCACGGGCTCGTCGGTCATGATCAAACCGATTTTCTCGTTGAGGAACTGTACTTTCAGAATCGAATACACGCCGCCGCCGTCATAGATTTTTTCCCAGGTGTGGCCGCCGTCGACCGTTTTATACAGGTTGCCGAACGCGGCCTTGCCGTCGGTGTGCATCTTGTAGCCGGATTCCTGCAACTCGATCCGCCCGGCGCCGCCGTGCACGTATTGATTGTAATTGACGTTGGCCTGATAGGCCGCCATCAGTTCCTCGTAGGTGTTCGGTTCGCCCTTGACGTTCGCCTTTTCCTCGCTCGGCGCGCCGGTACCGATGAAGCCGGTATCGGTATCGAGCCACCACATGTCGTTCATGATCGAATTCATGCCGGTCTCGGGAGGCGGCAGATCGACCCAGGTGGTGCCGAAATCGTCGCTACGGCGCAGCAAACCGTTCGAGCCGCAAGAGAAAATCGATTCGCCGACGACTTTCACGTCGACGATAGTCTTGGTGATGTTGCCGCTCTCATCGGTCAGCGTGAAGGTGTCGCCGCCGTCGGACACGCTCCAGATGAAGGGCTTCATCTGGAACATGCAGACGAACATGCAGGCCGGGAATTCGTTTTCTTCGATGCACGATTGCGGCACGCCCATGCCGGCGATGACGCCGTGATCGACGTCGTACCAGTCACCGTCGATCATGAAGGTGAACAGGTTCATCATTTCGCACTCGTCGCCGCCGCCGAATTCCGCCGAGTAGATGCACTGGAGCGACGATCCGGCATCGGTGCTGCGCCAGGCGTACTGGGCGCCGTAGGCCGAATTTTGATTGATGCCGATGGTGAAGAAAGTGTTTTCGTCGACCGCGGAAACCGCGAGGAAGCCGGAACTCGGGGCCGCATTGGTGCCCAAGGTCAGTTCCCAAGTTCCCTGGCCCGCCCAAGCAAAACCAGTCAAGGCAAGCAAAAGCATTGCCGCCCATGCTACTTTACGCATTCGTTCGCTCCTTTCCGGCATTTGCCGTCTGATACCCCCTCAAATAACAACCGTTGGACTATAAAAGAAAGGGGGTTACCCGTCAAGTTGAGTCCGGATCGTTGCGTCCCTTTAAACATCAGGGGCCGGGCCGTTTCCGACCCGGCCCCCACCGGGACCCTCCGGCACTACAAGGGCAGGTCACACCTGCCGAAAACGAGTCACGAATTTCGGTTTGATCAGGTACACGATGGTGGGCAGCAGAATCAGGCCGCCCAACATGCTGATGACCATCCAGAACGCCAGCAAGAGGCCCATTTCCGCCTGGAAACGAAGGAAGCTGAACGCCCAGAAGATCATGCCCAGGACCATGGTGGTCGCGGTGAAAAAGACCGCCTTGCCCGCCGTGGTGATCGCGCGGGTCGTGGCGATGCCCCAGTCGCCGCTGATGGCGTATTCCTCCTCCATGCGGCCGATCACGTACAAGCCGTAGTCGACGCCCAGGCCGACGCCCAGCGACACGACCGGCAACGTGTTGACGTCCAGGCCGATACCCAGCGCCCCCATCAGCGCATAGGTCAGGTAGTTGGAAATCGCCGTAGGCAGCAGGAACAGCAGGCCGGCCAGCACGCTGCGGTAGACCAGCATGACCGTCAGGAAGACCATGCCGAAGGCCAGAATCGTCACCTTCGCCTCCGACATGAAAATCGTCTCGTTGATGGCGGCCAGCAAGCCGCCGTAATTGCCGGCCAGCCGGAACCGCGCCACCTCGACCTTGCCGTCGGGCTTTTTCGCCTCCTCGGGAACCAGCGCCATGTCGTCCACTTCTTCCGCGCCGACGATCATCGGGTGGCCGGCGATGTATTCCTTGGCGGCGGCCACGACCTTGCGCAGCGAGTCGCCTTTGTGGTCGAGCATGTTCACCGAGATGTTGGCGTCTTTGAAGTCGTTGGTCACGAAGCGGGCCAGATCGCCCGGCTCGACGCCGGCGAAGAGGATTTCCAGGTACAGCCCCGCCTCGCGCGGATCATCGGGCACCAGTTCCCACTTCGGGTTGTCGCCGTGCATGATGCGCGTGATTTCCGGCAGCAGGTCGGCGATCGAATTGGTGGAGTGAACCTCGGGCAGCTTCTCCAGGTGCCGCTGCAAACCTTCCATGGTGCGCAAAACCTGGGGCGATTTGATGGCGTTTTTCAGTTCGCCTTCCAGAATGACCGACAGCGATTCGGTGTTGCCGAATTTTTCGCCGATCCGTTGGGTATCCTGGTTGTACGGGGAACTGGGCCACAGCATCGGCGAACCGGGATACATGTCGCCGAACACGAGGTTGCGCGCGAAGATGAACCCGATGACGAACAGCACGCCCGTCACGCCCAGGATCGGCCAGCGGGCCTTTCCCTGCACCATCGCGCCGATCCCCGCCAGGAGATGGTCGAGCCAGTTGGCTTTCTTTTCCTTGAGCTTGGGCGCCGGCATGATCGACAGGATGACCGGGTTGAAAATGACGTTCGAAATGACGATCGACATGACCCAGAAACTGCCCATGATCGCCAGGCGTTCCATCAGCGGAATCGGGGTGATGATGACGATGAACAGACTGGCGGCGTCGATCACAAGCGACAGCACGCCGGGTTTGAACAAGCCGACGTAGGTCGCCTCGGCGGCCGCCACGCGATCGCGCCGCGCCTCGTATTCCTCCATGTAGCGCTCGATCAATTGCACCGAGTGCGAAAGTGCTCGCGCGCTGATGACAAATGGCACGACGATCACCAGCGGGTTGAAGTGCCAGTTCAGCAAGCCCAGCAAGCCGAGGCTCAGGACGGCGGAAATCACCATCGTGGCCAGTGGCACCGTGACACCGCGCAAATCGCGGAAATAAAGCGCCAGGATGAAGATGATCGAGAAAACCGTCAGCCCGAAAAGTTTATACAGTTGCGGGAAGCGGCTCTGGATGTAGCCCAGCAGGATCGGGCGGCCAATCATGTGGACCTTGGTGTTGCCGTCCTCGGCTTGTTTGGTGATTTTCTGGACGGCTTCGAACAGCGTGTCGTTCAGGGTGAACGGCAGGCCGACGATCGCCGTTTCCAGGTTTTTCACGTCGTCCGCCGGATTGCGGTCCTCGCTCTTGGCGATGCGCTCGACTATCTGGCGCAGCGTTTCGCCGGGGCTTTCCAACCCGCGGTCGAAGAAGCCCGCCACGATCAGCGCGGCCTTGTCATCCAGGCTGACCATGGTGCCGTGCAACCGGCCGGTCGTATAGACGTCCCGCTTCAAGCGGGCGATTTCCTCGGGCGTCGTCGGAATGTCCGGCCACATCACCGGCTCGGAACGGTGGCGCGCCAAGCCGCCCGCTTCCTCCTGCAGGAAGGTTTTTTTAATCTTCCGTTGCGACAACGAAAGCACCTGGTAGTTGTTGACTGCCGGCAGCAACTCCAGCGCCTTGGTGATGTCCTTGATTTTCGTCAGCGTCGCGGTGTTGAACACGTCGCCGTCTTTCACCTCGAGGGCGATCAGGCAGACGTTGGCGCCGCCGAACGTCGTCTCGTAATCGACGTAGGTTTTGACGAATTCGTGGTTTTTCGGAAACAGTTCGATCGTCGGCGTTTTCAACACCACTCGGGTGGCCAACCAGCCGAAAACGGCGGTCAGCAACAAAATCGCCACCAGCGTGGCGTAACGGTACTTCAGAAAAAATTTACCGGATCGCTCGATCAAATGAAGGTTTTTCATGGTGTGTCATCCATTCAAGGTTTGGTGGAGTAGAGCTGCCATTTCGCGCCGTTGTCCTGGGTGGCCAGCAAAGTCCCCCGGCCCCCGACGACCACGCCGTTGCCGGCCTTGGAAAAGGCCACGGCGCTCAGCCACGAATAGGCATTGACGTTCACCGGCTCCACCTTGTCGCCGACCACCTTGAGTAAAACCCCCTCGGTGCCGGCCAGCCACAAGCCGTCCGGACCGGCGGCGATCTTCAGCAAGTGCGCGCTGACCCCGGTCGGTAGAACTTGCCAGGTGACGCCACCGTCGGTGGTTTTAATGAAGGTTCCCTTGGCGCCGACGCCCCAACCATGCAAGGCGTCCGCGAAATAGAGATCGTAGATCGTGAACTTGGTGCCGGCTTCCACCACTTGCCAGGTGTTTCCGCCATCCTTGGTGACAAACAAATTCGAAAGCGAACTCAACTTGACCGTTTCATCCAACTGCGCTTCCCAAATCGGATACTCGCCGCCGATAAATCCATGCTTGGCGTCGAGGAAAACCACGGTATTGATCGAGGCGTTCGACATCGGCCCGATCACCTCGGCCGACCAGTGCTGGCCGCCGTCGGTCGTCCGGGACAACCGGCCGAAATTGCCGACGATCCAGCCGTTCTGCGGGTCGGTGAACGTGATGTCGAACAGCGCCTCGGGGCAAAGCGGTTCGCGCGGCTTCCAGGTCTGGCCGCCGTCGGTCGAATGCAAAATCATCCCCGACCGGCCGACCACCCAGCCGTTTTTCGCGTCGGAAAAAGCGATGGAATACAACGCCAGATCGCCGATTTCGCACTGCCGCTGCCAGTTCCGGCCGCCGTCGGTCGAATGCATGAGCAGGCCGGGATACCCGACGATCCAGGCATCCTGGTCGCTGGTGAACATGGCGTTGAAAGGCCGATCGCGGAAAACCAACGTCGGACACTCGCCGGGAGCGGCGACCACCAAGGTAGCGCCGATCACGCCGATCAACACCGCGATCAGCGCCGCCGTCCGTGAGATGACACCCAGCTGTTTCATGTTGTTTGCTCCTCCCCCCTGACGTCGTGGGTTGCGCCGAGCCGACGAACCTAAGGCTTTTTTTGCACAACGGAGGCGGCGAGTGATTCGCCGCCTCCCCAAAGGATCCGCGCGCCCGCTTTTCGCGGTTACCGCGCTTGTTTCTGCATATTCGACAAGGTGAACTGCGCGGGTTTCAGCCCGACATTGGTTTTCGATTTGAACCAGGGCATCGCCGTCGCGTGTTCCGCCTGCAGATCGATGATCACCGAAGTGCCGATGTCCGGCGGCGAAGTCTGCGGATTGGGCGATTTGTTCCAGGCGTTGATCTGCACCTTCCAGAGTTGACCCTTCTTGTCGTAAGCCTCTTTGTAAAGGATCAGGTACGATTCGGCGTCGAAGTAGAAGATCATCTTGCTGTACGGATAGTCGCGGAACTTGGGTTTGGCTTCGACGACGTACATCGCCCGAGGTTCGTACTTGCCCTTGAAGTTCCAGTAGGGCGGGGTCTTGAAATCGTAGGTTTGGTTGACGAACTGCCGGCCGATCGGAATTTCGGAGTTCATCGGGGCCAGATAGGTCCCCTTGTTCAGAATGGTCCAGTTCATCCATTCCGGATAGCCCATGAACCCGCGCACGTCCTCGTAGAGCATGTCGGTGTTGTTCCACGCGTCGCCGCGGGTGCCGAACGAGAAGCGGATCGGGCGGCGCTGCGCCGGATTGTAGATGTAGCCGTCCTGGTCCTTGGGTTCGGTATAGCGCCAGTACATCGCGGTGAAGCCTTTCTTGTCGGCGGGCTTCTGGCAGACGGTCATCGAGTAATACTGCTTGTCCTCGGATTGGGCGTCGGGATACGCCGGCAACGGCGCGATGTCGGTGCGGAACATCGCGTGCGCGATGTAATCCCACGTCCATTCCTCGCTCCGCTCGACGCCGCGCTTGCCGCTGATCCAGTAAACGCCGAATTCGTTCATCGCATCGTCGCCGATGTAGGAATAGATGTAGTTGTAGGCGACTTCCAAACCGTTGGCCGGGGCCGGGAACGGCAAGCCGGCGTTGTAATTGGAAAGGCCCTTTTTGCGCGGGTTGTTGCCCACGTCGACCACCTTCACCTGACCCTTGTATTTGTTGGTCGCCGCGATGAAGGTGTTGCTCGGCGCGAAGGGTTCGTAGTTCTTGGTGATCAGCTTCAGGTTGTATTTTTTCACCAGCAAAGCGATGCCGCTGGGCAGCAGTTTTTCGACTTTCGCCACGTTGGCCGCGCTGATGGTTTCGCCCGCGACGAATCCCGGCGGATTTTTATCCGTCGCAAAACCGACGGCGGCGCCCCAATTGGCGCGGGTGATTTCGCCGGCGGCCAGAAGCAGCGAAGCGGTAATCAGGATCGCCGCTCCCGCCACCAGCAGAGCCCAGGTTCTTTTCTTCATCGTAATCCTCCCGAACGGTTCGCGTTGTTAAAATTGATACCGCACCCGCAAGTTGGCCTCGTCGCGATCGCGGAACAGGCCGAGGCCCTCGTACGGGTGTTCACCTTCGATAAAGTTGTACGCCGCCTTGATCCGCCAGTGATCGCCGAAGGCGAAATCGAGCTGCGTGCTGACGAAACCCGAATTGCTGTTTTCGTCGTACACGCCGATGATCGTGGGCGACACCAGACCGCGCGCGTAGCTGGTCAGAATGCCGATCGTGTACATGCTCTGGATTTCATCGACCTTGGTCGTGTCGTATCCGGTGATCGACGTGGCGTACCAGTTCTTGTTCTCTTTCTTGTCGCCGTTGGCCAGTTCCTCGTCGATGTACGGACCATCCGGAATGAGGGTCTGGATGTACTGCATCTGCAGGATGATCGAGCCGGTGGGATTGAGCCAACGAATCTGGTTCGGCCGTTGAATTGTAATGCCGTAGTTGTAGGTATCCTTGCGGATCTTCCAGAAGTCCGCCCGGAATTTGTCGCTGTTTTCCGGCGATTGATACCAACCGCGGGTGTGTTTCGCGCTGTTGCCGATGCCGGGCGACAGGTAGGAATTCACCGGATAGTACCAACCGGGCAAATAAGTGCCTTCAAACCGGAAGATCGTGCTGACCGGTTGCGGGGTGATCAATTCCCACGACAGGCCGTAGTGTTCCTGCATCGGGAAGTACAAATAGATCTCGACCTCGCGATAGCCCTCTTCATTGGGGGTCTGGGTCTGCTCGGCGTATTGCTGGATCGGTGGCGAAAGGTGATGGCCGTGGTAATACATCAGCCCGTACGTGAACGGGCCGATCACGTGTTTCCACCGGGCGCCCCACCGGGTGTCGGACAGTTCGGTTTCCGGCGCCACCAGATGTTTTTTCACCACCTGAAGTCCCGATAGGTATTCGTTTTTCGGGGAAACCGGCAAGCCCCAGGCGCCGACGAAGGTCAGCGGAATGTTGACCGTATTGCGGGGATCGTCGACCATCGGCGCGACCACGCCTTCGATCGAGGCGTTGATCGGCGAAATGTCGAAGATCGTCTTGCCCATCCAGAGTGGCACCCGCTGATCCTCGTAGGATTCCCAGGCGCTCAAGTGCCAAGTCGAGTCGACCGGGTTGATGACGTCCATCAGCCGTGCGTTGGCCGATTCGCCCCAGGCGACCTGTTGGCGACCGATGCGCAGGGTCCACCAGTTGGTCGGGTAGATGTCGACGTACAGTTCGCGGAAGTCGGCTTCTTGATAATAAGCCTCGGCGACCGCCTTTCGCTTTGCATCCTGCGTGTATTGGTTGTAGTTGAAGGATGTATCCGCATACATTTCCGGGAATTGCGCGAAGCGGTCGGCGCGCAGGCTGGCCGAACGAACGCCCCGAAACATGCAAAACAGTGCAACCTGATCGACAGGTTGATAGGTCGCCTCGAGTTGCAACGTGTTGCGAAACATCGAGGGCTCGCCCCACAGGCCGCCGTGCTCGACCGGATAACCGGCCTCATCCACGCGGTTTTGATAAAAAGAGGTAAAAATACCGGCCTGGGATTGGATGAATCCGTTCAAATCGAATTTGCTTTTCGCGTTTTCGTCTTCCGCCGAGGACGGTTCCTCGAAATTCGCGGCCGGCGCTTCCTCGACGGCCGGCGGCTCGACCACCGGCGCCGGCTCGACCGGCGGCGGCGCGGGTTCGGCGGGCGGCGTGGGTTCGGGCGCGGGAGTCGCTTCCGGAACCGGAGTGGCTTCGGTCCCTTGATCTTGCGCCCAGAGCAGCCCTACGCCGCAAAACAGCAGTAGAATGATTCCAACAATCGCCCCTCGCTTGATTGCCATGCTCCTCCCCCATATTGGCTGTGGACGCTCGGTACGCCGCGGGCGACGACCGAAAAAAGAGGGCAAGCCGTCGCTTGCCCTCTCCTCATGGCGTCATTTGATTTGCCTGGCGTTTGCTTGACCCATTACTCGGTGCACCAACTCCCGGTCGGATTGGTGGTGTATTCGCCCTTGTCGTAGTAGATGTTCTGGATCAACACGCTGTCGGCGATGACGATCGGCAGGAAGGACGATTCTTCATGACCGTCGGTATCGGCGGTCAAGGTGACGCCGGTCGTCGTCGGATCGACGTTCACGCCGACAAACACGCCCTTGCCCTTGTTCGGGTTCGCATCGGTGCCTTCACCGTTCTGCGGATCGCCCGGGGTGGTGATGTTGCGGCCGGTGTCCGGCAAGCCCAGGATGCCGCCCGCGTAGAATACCTGGCCGCTGGCCGGGTCGAGCGTCACTTCGGCGCAACCGATCGGCGTTTCGTCGGCCGGATTGCCCCAGTACACCGCGCCGGCCGCATGGCCTTTGAGCGGATCGGGCGTGACGCCGGTCGAACCGGCCATCAAACCGAAAACGGTGTTGGAAATGCACAGGAAGGTTTCGTCGGCGGAGCCGACGAGGAACCCGAATTGAATCGTTACTTTGTAGCTGTCGCGGCTGGTCTTGATGCCGACCGTCGTCTCGGTGTATTCCGCCGGCAATTCCAGCAACACATAGCCGGACGCGTCGCTGACGCCGGTCACCGCCGGGTCGAACGGTTGGCCATTGGCCTGGAACGCTTCAACCGTGGTGCCGGCCAAAGGATTTTCGGACAGGAAGTCTTGCACCGTCCCGCCGATCGAGCCGGGAATCGGCGAGGCGTCGTCATCGTCATCGTCGCCGGAATCGTCGTCCGCGACATCATCGTCGGCGACATCGTCATCAGCCGCGTCATCGTCGGCGGAATCGTCGTCGACGGCGGTGTCGTTGTCGTCGTCATCATCGTCATCGCCGCAGGCCATCATGATCCCCAAGCCGAGCAGCGCAACGATCAACCCCATAATCAACCATTTATTCAACTTCATTATCGGTCCTCCCTAACTGAGTTACGGGACCCTTTACCGGCCGGCCGGAAAGGACCCCTGTTTTTCGACACCCGTTTATTCGGTGCAGAACGCTTGCGTCGGATCGGCCGTGAAGTCGGTCTTCGAGTAATACACGTTGGCGATGCAAACGCTGTCGGGGAACACTTTCGGAATAAAGGAAGTCTGGACGTTGTCGCCGGAATAAGCCGTGATGTCGACTTCGCCGGCCGGGATGTTCATGCCGACCCAGTAACCGTTGAGCGGATTGACGCCCAGGCCGTTGGCCGCGTTCTCCGGGCTGTCGACGTTGCGATCGGGGGTGGGCAGATCGTCCGGACCGAAATAATAGATGCCGCTTTCCGGCGCCGGATCGGTTTCCACCACGGCGCAGCCGACCGGATTTTCATCGGTGGGATCGCCCCAATAGATGCCGCCGGCCGCGAAACCTTTGGTCGGGTCGAGCGTCACGCCCAGAATCAACGCGACCAGATCGGCGGTCGATTCGCCGACCACCAGGAATTCCTCACCCGACGCGCCGACGTTGAAATCGTATTGATAGGTGTCTTTGTAGCCGGCTTTCGTCACCTTCACGCCGACCAGATCCACGCCTTCGGGAATCCCGGTGAAGGTAACATTACCGTCACTCGGCGAGGTCAGTTTCCACTGGTCGCCGAGCGGATCGCCCGACACATTATCAACCAACTCGACCACCGCGTCTTGAACCGCCATCTTGGTTTGGAAATCATGCACGACCGCCGACAGGGTACCGGCGCCGCCGCCGCTATCGTCATCGTCGCCGCCGCCGCTGTCGTTGTCGTCATCGTCATCGCCGCAGCCGAGCATGACCGCAAAGCCTGCCATCAAAATAACTGAGGCCAAAATAGCCAGAAAACCATATAACTTCATTTGTTCCCTCCGGAAATGTCTGTTGATTATCTTTGCACCCAAGGTCACTACATCCTGGAGAGCAGCCTAAAATTACCGGCGATTTTTGTCAAACGAAAAACCCAGCTATTTCAAAAAATTACACGCATTTTACCGCTCAATTAGGGATTGTATTGAATTGGAATATCCGGCTTTGTACTGTACACAATTGAAGTATAAATAAAATAAAAGGCGGCCCGAAAGCCGCCATTATCGAAAATATCCGTAAATTACAATATGTTACAGTTTTGGCTCGTCGTGCTTGCCCGAGGATTTGTCGTCGGCTTTCTTGCCCATCTCTTCCGACTTTTTCTTGCTCTTCTGCGCGTTGTCGATGATCAGCTTGCACTGCTCATCCATTTTTTTCGCCTGATCGAGCATGGCCTTGCCGCGTTCAACCAGGGCATCGCCTTCCGCCGTCATCTCTTTATCGCCCCACATCTTGCCGCGAGTCGAAATCTGCATTCCCTTGGCGATCTGGGCATTGGCCAACTCCATCATGTTGGCGCACTGGGTCCGCATGGCTTCCGCCGCCTTGATCGAGTCGTCGGCGCAGTTGCCCAGCAGCTTGCAGGCGTCTTCCTTGTTCATCTCCTGCTCGGCCAAAGCGATCATCGGCATGAGCACCAGGATCGCGACGGTCAATAACATCAGTTTCTTCACGAGTGCGTCTCCTTTTTCTTTTCCGGCCCGCGCACCGGTCTATTGCGGCAATTTTTTCAGTTCGTCCAACAGCACCTGGATATCGGGCCGCGTGTTGATGTCATGGATATCGATGTACCGGATCACGCCGGTTTTATCAATCACAAAAACAGCGCGCTCACTCACGCCGTTCGTGCGCAAGATCCCATAACGAGCCGCGACCTGGCCGTGCGGCCAGAAATCCGACACCACGTCGAACCAGGGCCGCCCCATCGAGACGGTCCAGGAAAACAAGGTCGGAACGTTATCGACGGTAATGCCGATGATTTCGGTATTCAACTGGTCGAACTGCTTTTTGTATTCGTTGTATTCCGGCCATTGCGCACTGCATTGGGGCGTCCAGGCCGCCGGCACAAAGGACAGCACGACGTTTTTCCGCCCCCGGTAGGCGGACAATTTCACCGTGTTGCCGGGAATGATCGACGGCAACTCGAAGTCGGGCGCCGGGTCGCCGACCTTCACCTTCAACCGCGAATCGCGCGGCGCCATCTGCGGCACCGGAAAGATCATGTCGAGCGGCACGACAACCGGTTTGGGGCCCGCGGCCTCTGCCGGTTTGGCGACTTCCCCGACCGGGCTGGCGATTTTCTTTTCCTTCAAGGCTTCATTGATGTAGTAGCGATAGGTGTCCGCCGATTTCGCCCCTTCGATGCGGGTGTCGTTGATGAAGACCGTCGGCGTGGCTTCGAGATTCAAATCGCGCAAAGCCATCATGAAGTTGGCTTTGAGTTGCGCGCGGTGCTTGCCGCCGGCCAGATTCGCCTGCAGTTCGGCTTCGGGAATCCCCAGTTGTTTGCCCAATTGCAGGAAGTACGGCATGCCCAGGTCGTTTTGATGGCCGAACAACTGGAGGTAGGCCTCCCAGTATTTGCCGTGCTCGGCGGCGGTCAGGGCCAGTTCGGCGGCCGGTTCGGCATACGGATGGGCCGGCGCCGCCAGACTGACCACGGTCATTCTGACCAGATCGCCGTATTGCTTGACCACTTCGTGCAGCACCGGAGCCATTTTGGCGCAATGCGGGCATTGGAAATCGGAAAATTCCACCACCTGCACCGGGGCTTTCTCCGGCCCCATGGAGGGCTGGCCGGTCAGATCGGCGTCGAGCGCCCAGGCCGAACCCGAGAAAGCGAGGAGCAGAAAGCCGAATAGAAGCAACGAATATTTTTCTAATTGAGCCTGGCGATACACGGTCGTCTCCATTTGGTTTGTTGAGCGCGTTTGAATAAATGTAATAGTCATCGTGCTCGCTGTCAAAATCAGTGAGGGGGACGATCTCCGAAGCAACCGGGATCGGGGCGCGAGCCGAAAATGATCGGTGTTCATAAAAGTGCGAAAAAATAAATTCAACTTGTTCCGTCGAGTAATCGATGAATGAAAGGCAAGCTGGAAAGAGTACGCCGCATGATGTCGGCCGAACATCGGATAGACAGCAATTCCAGCACTTGGAACAGTCGCTATTGGAAAAAGCGAGGAATAATCGGAAATGCAAGTTAAAACATCCGGCTCGCTCATCGACCATCTGGGCTCCATCCTGCTCACCGCCGATCCATCCGACATCCCTACCCTGGGAGAAGCCCTGGGCGCGTTGGATCAACTGGAAGCGGATCTCTCCGGCAACCGGCCAATCCAATCGCTGCTCCAAAATTTTCGCGCCTTGTTGAATTCCATCATCCTCGGCGAATCGGCCGCTCCGGCCGAAGATCTGAACCGACTGCTGGAAATTCTCACCGCCATCCAAACCGCCGCCGGGAAAAATCCGCCGGTCGATTCGCCAAAAGCCACCGTCTCTCCATCCACTCCCCAGGAATTTGCCCTGCCGGAATGGGTTGAAGAAAAAACCTTTCTGGATTTTATGAAGAGCCAGAAATTGAACCTCGAGGAAATCGAGGGCCTGATACTTTCCCTGGAGCAGGGCGATGCCGAACCAATCGCCGAGTTCCGCCGCCGCATGCACACTTTAAAAGGCGAAGCCGGCGTCATCGGCCTGGACGACCTGGCGTCGGTCTGCCACGCGGTCGAGGATTTGTTGGCCGAAAGCCCGCTGAGCGCGGAAATCATCGATCGCCTGTTGCAAACCAAGGACTGGATCAGCAAATCGTTCGACAACTACCTCCAATTCCGCCAGCCCGAGCCGCCGGCCGCGACGATTGTCGCCAGGCTGAAAAGCACGCCCCCTGAACCGGAACCGGCTGCGATCATCCCGCCCGCAACGGCGCCGGCCGATTCTTCCGATAACTCGCCGGTTGAACTTACCTTGCCCGAGGACTCGGAAAATCTCGCCATGTTGGGTGAATTTCTCGCCGAAAGCGAGGATGGCCTCTCCCAAGCCGACCAAACCCTGCTGCGGATCGAATCGGACGGTCCCGATCCGGAAAAAATCAATCTGTTGTTCCGCATCTTCCATTCGCTCAAAGGCGTGGCGGGTTTCCTGGGTCTGCACGCGGTGGAGGGTCTGGCGCACAAAACCGAAACCATGCTCAACAAGGTTCGCCAAAGCGAAATCACCTTGGAAAACGAAGTGCTGGATCTGGTTTTTGACGCTACGGCGATGATGCGCGAACTGATGCGCCTCATCAAAGCCTGCCTGCAGGAATGCAAATCCTGCGTCCTGGGCCCCGAGGATTACTCGCTCTTGATCGGGAAACTCGAAACGGTGGCCGAAGGCAGTGCCGCCGCCCCGGCCATCCTTCCCGCCGCCGAACCCGGCTCGCGGATCGGAGAAATCCTCCGGCAGGAGCCCTTCGCGGTGGCTCCCGAAGCCATCGAAGCCGCGTTGGAGCGGCAACAGGAGACGGGCAACAAATTGGGGGAGGAATTGATCGCCGAAGGCGCCGCGACTCCCAAACAGGTCGCGCAAGCCTTGCGCACCCAGAACCAGGCCGAGGCGACCGCCAAGACCGGCAAGCTGCGCGAAACGATCAAGGTGGACATCGAGCGCGTCGAAAACCTGATGGAAATGGTCGGCGAGTTGGTCATCGTCGAATCGATGGTCGTACACGATCCGGACCTGCGCGACCTGCGATCGGAGCGCATCACCAAGCACCTCAGCCAATTAACCAAAATTACCAAGGATTTACAAACCATCACCATGAGCATGCGGATGGTGCCCGTCCGCGACGTGTTTCAGAAAATGGCGCGCCTGGTGCGGGACCTTTCCCGGAAGAACGGCAAAAACGTCGCGCTGGAATTGCGCGGCGAGGCCACTGAAATGGACCGCAGCATGGTGGAAAAGATCAGCGATCCGTTGGTCCATATGATCCGCAACGCCGTGGATCACGGCTTGGAATCCGTGGTCGAGCGCCAGGCCGCCGGCAAGGATCCACAAGGCCGCGTGGTGCTGGCGGCCTACCACGAAGGCGGCAATATCGTCATCGAAATCGGCGATGACGGCCGCGGCCTGAACAAGGAGGCTATCCTGCAAAAAGCGCTCAAGCAGGGATTGGTGCGGGCCGGCGACAATCTCGCCGATCACGATATCTACAATTTGATTTTCCTGCCGGGATTTTCCACCGCGCAGCAGGTGACGGCCATCTCGGGACGCGGTGTCGGCATGGACGTGGTCAAACGCAACCTCGAGGCCATGCGCGGACGCATCAACATCGTTTCCACTCCCGGCCGCGGCACGACGTTCAAAATGATCCTGCCGCTGACCCTGGCGATCATCGACGGCATGCTGATCACCTGCGGCCCGGAGGAATACATCATCCCCACCCTTTCCATCATCGAATCGATTCAACCGTCCCGCGACATGCTCTCGACCCTTTACGGGCGGATGGAATTCATCAATCTGCGCGACTCGATCATGCCGCTGGTGCGGGTCAGCGACCTGTTCCACATCGGCGCGGCGAAAAAAGACCCGACCGAGGCGTTGATCGTGATCGTCGAAAGCATGGATCGCCGCCTCGGCCTGATGATCGACGACGTACTCACCCAGCAACAGGTGGTGATCAAGAACCTGGCCTCCTCGATGGGCGACAGCAAATATTTTTCCGGCGCCGCGATCCTCTCGGACGGCCGCGTCGGATTGATTTTAAATATCGACGAAATCGGCAGAATGGCCGCCGAGAAGCGGCGGGGCGC
This sequence comes from Myxococcales bacterium, assembly GCA_012517325.1. Taxonomy (NCBI): domain Bacteria; kingdom Pseudomonadati; phylum Myxococcota; class Myxococcia; order Myxococcales; species Myxococcales bacterium. The sequence goes on from JAAYVF010000083.1 coordinate 53,889, forward strand.
CTCGCGGGAATACCAAACAACTTGGAATTGAATTCCGCGGGCGTCGGAACCAGTTGCAACCACGATAGGAGGGGGAGCGATGACGCAAGCAGTAACGGCTGCCATGGCCGCCGAATCGGAAACGATCCGCGCCGCCACCGCCCTGGGCAGTTCGCTCGCCGGCAAGTACATGACCTTCAAGCTTGGCGGCGAGGAGTACGGCCTCGAGATCCTCGAGGTGCGGGAAATCATCGGGCTGATGACCATCACCCGGGTTCCCAAAACCACCGCGTACATCCGCGGCATCATCAACCTGCGCGGCAAGGTGATTCCGGTGTTGGACCTGCGGTTGAAGTTCGGCATGGAAAAGGCCGAGGCCACCGACCAGACCGTCATCATCGTCGTGCAGCACGTCGTCGGCGAACAGAACATCACCATGGGCTTTCTGGTCGACGAAGTGCTCGAGGTGCTGGACGTCAAGTCCGAGCAGATCGAACCGCCGCCGGATTTCGGCGACGCTTCGATCAACACCGACTTCATTCTGGGCGTCGGCAAGGCCGACAAACGGGTCATTTTTCTCCTCGACATCGGCCAGGTTCTTTCGGTCGAGGAAACGCATGAAGTGGCGGAAATAAACGCGGGTACGCCGCAATAAATCGGAGGGAACCATGTTTCGGAATATGAAAATCGCCAAACGACTGATGCTGGCTTTCGCGATGATCGTCGTGTTGCTGACGATCATCAGCGTTCTTTCAATTACTCGCTTGAGTGAGGTCAACAAATGCACGGTGATCATCACCGAGGATCGCTACCCGAAAACCACCTGGGCGAACGACGTCATCAAGGGCATCAACGAAGCGGCCCGCGCGCTGCGCAACGCCTTGTTGACCGGCGACCCCAAGGTGATGGAAGAGGAACTGGAACGGCTGGACGCGATCGGTAAAAAAGTGACCGCCGCGATGGATAATCTGGAAAAAACGCTGAAGTCGGCCGATGGCAAAAAACTGTTGGAGGAAATCGCCGCAAGCCGGGAAAAATACTACCAAGCGCGTAAAACCTATCTCCAACACCTGAAAGCCGGAGAAAAGGAAGCCGCGACGACGGTGATTTTCGGCGAGTTGCGCACGGCTCAGAATAAATACATCGAGTCCGCCGAAAAATTGATCAAATTTCAATCCGACGCCATGGACGAATCCGCCAAGGACGCGGCCGCGATTTACGCCTCGGCGCGAACGATTGTGATCGCCTTGAGCGTGATCGCGATCCTGGCCGCCATGGGTCTGGGCTTCTGGTTGTCCGCCAGCATCACCAAGCCGCTCTCGCAATGCGTCGACGCCGCCGGCCGCGTGGCGCAAGGCGACCTGAATTTCTCGCTGGAGACCGACCGGGCCGACGAGACCGGCCAACTCATGCAAAGCATGCAGGAGATGATCGAGCGGATCAAAACGATGGTGGACGAGGTGGACATGCTTTCCGCCGCCGCGGTCCAGGGCAAACTGGCGGTCCGCGCCGACGCCAATAAGCAGGAGGGCGATTTCCGTAAGATCGTCCAGGGCGTCAACGACACGCTCGACGCCGTCATCGGCCCGCTCAACGTCGCCGCGAAGTACGTCGACCGGATTTCCAAGGGCGACATCCCCGCGAAGATCACCGACAGCTACAACGGCGACTTCAACGAAATCAAAAACAACCTCAACCAGTGCATCGAGGCCGTCAACCTGCTGGTCATCGATGCCAATGCCCTCAGCGACGCCGCGATCGAGGGGCGCTTGGATACGCGGGCCGAGGCCGGCAAACACCAAGGCGACTTCCGTAAAATCGTCCAGGGCGTCAACGAAACGTTGGATTCCCTGGTCGGTCACATCGACAACATCCCGTCGCCGGTCATGATCGTCGACCGGGATTTCACCGTGCGATACATGAACAAAGCCGGCGCCGGGGCCGGCGGAATGACCAAACAGCAAGTCGTGGGTACGAAATGCTACGACTTCTTCAAGACCTCCGACTGCCGGACGGCGAAATGCGCTTGCAGCCGCGCGATGTCCGAAAAACGAAACGCCAGCAGCGAAACCGACGCGCATCCCGGCTCACTCAACCTGGATATCGCCTATGTCGGCGCGCCCATCGCCGATCGGCACGGCAATATCGTCGGCGCGCTCGAAATCGTCACCGACCAAACCGCGATCAAACAAGCGGCGCGACTGGCGGCGAAAACCGCCGACTACCAAGCCCAGGAAGTCAAAAAGCTGACCGAGGGACTGAATAAAATGGCGGCGGGCAACCTGGACTTCCACCTGGACGCGGCGGCCGGCGACAGCGATACCGAGGCCGTAAAGCGCAATTTCACGGTCATCTGCGAGGCCGTCAACACGAGCGTGAAGGCCGTGAAGTCGCTGGCCAAGGACGCGCAGGAGCTGGCTCAAGCCGCGATTGAGGGCAAACTGGCTACGCGCGCCGACGCCGACAAGCACCAGGGCGATTTCCGCAAGATCGTCCAGGGCGTCAACGACACCCTCGACGCCGTCATTCAACCGATCAACGAGGCCGCCCAGGCTCTGGAACGGCTGGCGGAACGCGACCTCACCGCGCGCGTCCACGGCAACTACAACGGCGATCTCGCCAAAATCAAGAATTCGGTCAACACCATGGCCGAGGCGCTGCACGAGTCGATTTCGCAAGTGTCGCTGGCCGTGGAACAGATTTCCTCGGCGGCCGGCCAGATCGCCAAGTCGAGCCAGTCCGTCGCGCAAGGCGCTTCCGAACAGGCCAGTTCGGTCGAGGAGACCTCCAGCAGCCTGGAAGAACTGACCAGCATGACGCAGCAAAACACCGACAACACCAAACAGGCCAAGGGCATGGCGGCCGAGGCCAACGGCGCGGCGCAGACCGGCGGCCAGGCAATGAACAAGATGCTCGACGCCATGGGCAAGATCCGCAGTTCTTCCGAAAACACCATGGCCATCATCAAGGACATCAACGATATCGCCTTCCAGACCAACCTGCTGGCGCTCAACGCCGCGGTGGAAGCGGCACGGGCCGGCGAGGCCGGGCGCGGTTTCGCGGTCGTGGCCGAGGAAGTGCGCAACCTGGCGCAGCGGTCCAAGGAAGCGGCGAAGAAGACCGAGGATCTGATCAAGGAATCGGCGAAACTGGCGGCGGGCGGCGAGGTCATCTCGACCGACGTCAACAGTCACCTCAGCCGGATCATGGAAGCGGCCGGCAAGGTCGCCAGCATCATCGAGGAAATCGCCGCGGCCAGCCAGGAGCAGACGGCCGGGTTGGACCAGGTCAACAAGGCGATCTCGCAGATCGACACGGTGACGCAACAAAACGCCGCCAACTCCGAGGAATCGTCCAGCGCCGCCGAGGAACTGTCCGGCCAGGCGCAGGAACTGGCCGCCCTCGTCGGCACGTTCAAAATCAGCGCCACCAGCGAAGCCAAGCGCCCGCTGAAAGCGGCTCCGGTCCTCAAGGCCGCGCCGGCGCCCGCGGCAATGGCCGCCGGCAAGAAAAGGACCAACGGCAACGGGCATGCGTCCAAGGACAACCGTATCGCCTTGCGACCGGAGGATCTGATTCCGCTGGATAATGATCCCGACCTGCGCGAGTTTTGATTCCGCCATGCCAAAGCGGAGGGCGATCGCCGGTCGCCCTCCGCGGTGAAGGAAAATGAAGGAGACGGGAATCGGAATCGACGTGCTCCCGGCGCTTGATCGGCGGTAAAGGAAGCCTCATCGGAAGTAGAACCTTTCCGCCGGATTGATCGGGTCGAATGAACCGCGGCCGGGTTGGAGTCGCCGGCCGGAAGAAAAAAAAGGGGCCGCTCGGATGGAAGCGCGTTTGTTTCGGAAGTTCACCGATCTGGCGTATCAGCATGCCGGCATCGCACTGTCGGATGAAAAGGAAGCCCTGGTGTCCGCCCGGGTCGCCAAGCGCATTCGCGCGCTGGGATTGGAAACCGAGCAACAATATATCCGGCACCTGGAAGAGGAAAGCTCCGGTGAGGAATTGATCCTGTTCCTCGACGCGATCTCGACCAATTTCACCAGTTTTTTCCGCGAAGCCGACCACTTTCAATACCTGGACGAACTGCTGCGCCAATGGCTTGCCGAAGGCCGGCGCCGGCTGCGCCTGTGGTGCGCCGCGGCCGCGACCGGCGAGGAGCCCTACAGCATCGCAATGGTATTGCGCGAAGCGCTCGGCGATTCACCGGCCGATGCGCGCCTGCTGGCCACCGACATTTCAACCCATGCCCTGAGCAAGGCGGTCGCGGGCGTGTACGAATCCGAACGGCTGAAACCGCTGACGAAACAGCAATCGCAGACCTATTTCGCCTACGAGCGGCAGGACGAACGCGGCACCACCTGGTATCGCGTTTCGCCGGCGTTGCGGGAACTGTTGGTCTTCAAACGGCTGAACCTCAACCAACCGCCTTTTCCGCTGAACGGCCCGCTGGACGTCGTTTTCTGCCGCAACGTAATGATTTATTTCGACCGACGCGTCCGCCAGCGACTGATCGCGGAAATCGAGCGCCTGCTCAAACCGGGCGGCGTTCTGTTCATCGGGCACACCGAAACATTGTCCGGATTGAAGCATCGTTTCGAACTCGTGCGGCCTTCCGTATTGCGCAAACCCAAGGGAGCGACAGCGTGACGATTGCCATGGAAACGAGTCCCGCGACGAAACTGCTGACGATCGAAATCGCCGACCTGCAGGTCTCCGACGACCCGGACGCCGTCCTGGTCACCTACGCCCTGGGATCCTGCATCGCCGTCATGGTTTACGATCCGGCCAAGCACATCGGCGGCATGATCCATTACATGCTGCCGTTGTCGAAAACCAATCCCGCCAAGGCCGCGGAAAAGCCGGCGATGTTCGCCGATACCGGCATTCCGTTGCTGTTCGAGCGGATGTACGCACTCGGCGTCCAGAAGAAAGACCTGATCGTCAAAGTGGCCGGCGGCGGCAAACTCTACGACGACAACGGCATGTTCGACATCGGCCATCGGAACTACACCATCCTGCGCAAGCTGTTTTGGAAAAACAACGTGCTGATCACCGCGGAGGATGTCGGCGGCGCCAAATCGCGCACAGCCCGGCTCTACCTGGCCGACGGCAAGGTGACCATCGCCAGCCAGGGCGAAGAGGTGGATCTATGATGCCGATTCTCCAAATGCTGTCGCGCCTGCAAAGCCTCCCCACCCTGCCCGGCGCGGTGAGTCAATTAAGTCGCCTGCTCGCCGACGAAGACAGCGACGCCGCCGATTTCGAGGCCGTGATCAAGCCCGACCCCGCGTTGACCGCCAATCTGTTGCGCCTGAGCAATTCGGCCTATTTCGGCCGGCGGACGGAAATCGCTTCCGTCCGGCAGGCCATCGCCGTGCTGGGCTTGCGGCGCGTCTTCGAATTGGCCGCCGGCGTCGGTTTCGCGCGGGCGGTGCCGGCGTATCTGCCCGGGTATCGCCTCCGTGCGGCGGATTTCTGGCGCCACAGCGCGGCCGTCGCGGTGCTCGCCGAGCGCCTGGCGCGCCGGATCGGGCTGCACAAGCTGGATTTCGTGTTCACCGCCGGTCTGTTGCACGACATCGGCAAGCTGGTGATCGGCGCGTTTTTAGAGGAAGGCTTCGCCGAAATCCGGCCGTTGCTGGACGAAGAATCGCGCACCTTCCTCGACGCCGAGCGAACGATTTTGCAAACCGACCATACGGTGGTCGGCGAATTGCTGGCTCGCCACTGGCAACTGCCGGAAACGATCGTTCAAACGGTGCGCTGGCATCACGAACCCGAACGCGGCGACGCGCCGATCCGTCAGCTCAACGATCTGGTGCACATGGCCAACGGGTTGGCGCATTCCCTCGGTTACGGCTGCGACACCGGCGAATTGTCGCGCCGCGAGGATCCGCAAGCCGGGCTGCGTTTGGGATTGCAAGTCCGGACGTTGGAAGCGGTGGCCGCCGAATCGGCCGGGGCGATCGAGGAAATGTGCGGCTCGTTCCGCTAAGGTAAGGAGAACCGGAATGGCGTTTAACATCCTGGTGGTCGATGATTCCGAAATCATCCGCACGGTGATCCGCAAGGCGATTGCGATTTCCGGGCTCGCGGTCAACGAATTTCACGAAGCCGCCAACGGCCGCGAAGCCCTGGAGATGCTGCAGGAAAAGTGGATCGACATCGTGCTCACCGACATCAACATGCCGATCATGGACGGCGTGGAAATGATTCGGCGCATGGCCGCGGATCGCCTGCTGCAAAAACTGCCGGTGGTCATCGTTTCGACGGAGCGCAGCCAGACGCGCATCGCCGAATTGCTGGCGCTCGGGGTTCGCGCCTATTTGAAAAAACCGTTTCGACCCGAGGATTTTCACGCGGTCATCACGGAACTGTTGGCCGGGCCGCGGGAGGAGGTCGCCCATGGCTGAGCATCCCGCCGTCGACGTCGGCCTGGTCGCCCAACGGATTCTCGAGGAAGCGGCGTTCATTTTCGCCGAGCCCGCCGAGGACGACGCGCCGCTGGAATCTCCGACGATCAACGCCCAACTGGATTTTCGCGGGCCGAGCAACGGTCGGCTGCTGCTTCGCGCCTCGCCCGAATTCGCCGTCCTGCTGGCGGCCAACCTGCTGGGCGTCGAGCCGGACGAGCCCGACGCGCTGACCAGACGGCAAGGCGCCGTAGGCGAGATCCTCAACATGATCGCCGGCGCACTAATGGAAACCCTCTTCGGCGACGAGGTCACCGTTCACCTCGGCATTCCCGAGATCGACGCCGGCCTCCGTCCGTCGGCGACGCCCGCCGCGAATCGGACCGTGCTGCTGACCGAGGAAGAATTCCCGGTGGAGATCAGTCTTTATTGGACTGCCTGAATCCGCCGTTCCGGGCGCGAGAGTCGGAGAAAGGACGGCGCGCATGATCCGGGTGCTGATTGTCGACGATTCGGCGATCGTTCGCCAGATTTTCACGCGCGAACTCGCCAAGGACGCCGAGATCGAGGTGATCGGCGCGGCCCCCGATCCTTATGTGGCGCGCGACATGATCGTCCAATTGCGGCCCGACCTGCTGACGCTCGACATCGAGATGCCGCGCATGGACGGCCTGACCTTTCTCCAAAAGTTGATGCGCTATTATCCGCTGCCGACCATCGTCGTTTCCTCGCTCACCGAAAAAGGCGGCGAACTAGCGCTCGAAGCCCTGCGCTCCGGCGCGCTGGACGTGATGTGCAAGCCCGGCGCCGCCTACACCGTCGGCGACATGACCACCGACCTGATCGGCAAGATCAAGGAAGCCGCCGGCGTCGATATTCGTAAGAAACTGGCGGCGCTCGACAACCTGGGCCGCCACGGCAAGGTGCCCGGCAGCCTCGCGCGCACGACGAACAAAATTCTCGCCATCGGCGCCTCCACCGGCGGCACCGTGGCGCTGGAGCGGATTCTGCTTGCGTTCCGCGCCAACTGCCCCGGCACCATCGTCACCCAACACATGCCCGAAATGTTCACCAAGGCCTTCGCCGACCGGCTGAACCAGCTCTGCGAACCGCACATCAAGGAAGCGGAAAACGGCGATTCGGTGGCGCCCGGCGTCGTGCTCATCGCGCCCGGCAACAAGCATCTGGTGCTGCGGCGTTCCGGCGCCCGCTACTTCGTCGAGGTCAAGGACGGGCCGTTGGTCAACCGCCACCGCCCATCCGTGGACGTGATGTTCCGTTCCGTGGCGCAGACCGCCGGCCGCAACGCGATCGGAGTCATCCTGACGGGGATGGGCGCGGACGGCGCCAAGGGTTTGTTGGAAATGAAGCAGGCCGGCGCGACGACCGTGGCGCAGGACGAAGCGACGAGCGTCGTTTTCGGCATGCCCCGGGTCGCCATCGAACTGAACGCCGTCGACATCGTCTTGCCGCTGGAAGCGATCGCCGGAAGGATTTACTCGCTGGCCGCCGGCTGAACGCGCCGAACGACCCTAGGCGGAAGAGCAACCCGAATCGTGATCGTCATCGCCGCCGCCGTCGTTTGAATCGTCCGGACCGGCAGCGTCGTCGTCAGTCATTGAATCATCACCGGCTCCGCCGTCGTCGTCATCGGCGGGTGCGGAATCGTCGTTGTCATTGTCGTCGTTGTCGTCATTATCGTCGTTATCATCATTGTCATCATTGTCATCATTGTCGTCGTTATCATCGTTGTCGTCATCATCGTCGTCGATCGGCTCGACGCACTCATGATTCAGACAGACGGTCCCGGCGGAACAGATTTCGCACCACTCGCCACCGGTGCCGCAGGCATTGTTTTCGGTTCCCAAACGGCACTCGTTACCGGGAAAACAGCAACCGTCCGGGCAGGTCTCCGGATTGCAAACCGGCCAGCAATAATTGCCCTCGCAAAAATAGGTCGGGCCGAGATCGGAACAATCCAGACAGGTGGCACCGCCAAATCCGCATTCGTCATCCAAATTTCCCGGCCGGCATTCCGCGGCGTCGTATCCTCCGCAGCAGCCGGGGCAATGATTATCGCAAATGCAGCGATTGAAGTGGCATCCGCTGCCGATCGTCGTGCAATCGTAACAGGTCAAACCGCCGATGTTGCAGAACTCATCCTCGAGGCCGGAATGACAATTGCCCTCCTCGTCGCAACAGCCGCCGTAGCAATAGTCCAGACAATCCTCGCGCGTATGGTTTTCGGTGAGAGCGGTCAGGGTCAAGGCGGCGCCGCAGGCGAAGATCAAGGTCGTTAAAATCTTTAAATACCGGTTGCTCATCTTTTCTCCGGCACTTAAGGTTTTAAGAGATACCATCGATGTAATATTTATATGCAAAAAGCGAGCCATTTAATTTCGTGAAAAGATGGCCACTTTTTCGCCCAAATGAATGGAAACGACGGCATCAGCCGCGGATTTTCAACCACCGCCGCGCAAAAACAAGCAGCGAAAGTAAAAACTACCGCAGCCGCTCGCGAATGATCTCCAACACCAATGCTTCGGTGAAGTCGATGGAGAACATCAGTTTTTCCCAGTCGAGGTTCTGCGGCGTGTCGTTGACGGTATGGTAATGCAGCGGCGAACCGACTTGCGGATCGACGCAGACCAGGCTGGCGGCGTCGAAACCGCGCCGCATGAACGCGTAAGAGTCTGTGCCGCCGACCGGGATCTCGAAAGCCTGGACCTCGTGGAAACGGCTTTCGATCCGGGCGGTGCGTTCGAGCACGGCGCGCAGCCAGGGCGCGATCGGCTCGCTCACCACCTCGCCCTCGGAAGCAGTGAATCGCAGCTCGCCGTTGGTCAGACCGTCCAGGCCGATCACGACCGTCTTGTTCTTGTCCCACTGCCCGTCCTTGGCCTTGGCCAGCGCGTCGGCGCCGCCCAGGCTGGCTTCTTCGCAGCCGGTCACCGCGAAAACCAGTTCCACGTTTTCGGGTTTCCGGGAAGCCAGGCGGCCGGCCAGGATCGGCAGGGCCACGGTGCCGGAGAGGTTGTCATTGGCGCCGGGGACGACCTGGTTGCGCAGCACGACCTCCACGTTGAGCAGGAACGCGATCAAGCCCGGCACGGAGATCGCCGCCTCGATGGGCAACAGCGGCCAGGTCAGCGGGCCGAGGAAAACGCGCAGCAGATCGAAGCCGGCCAGCGCGAACTGCGCCTTGGTGGCCACTTCCATCGAGCGCTTCAGGAATTGCAGCCGGGGCGGCAGATCGCCGGAAAACCACTCGACGATTTTCGGATTGAACAACAACCCGGTAAACGCCGCGTCGGCGTGGCCCATCAGCACGATGCGCAACGCGGGCTCGCCCTTGGCCGGAATCGTCGCCAGCAGGTTCTGACTCTTTTTCCAGGGAAACAATCGCCGCAGGTAGTAGCCCTTGCGGGTGGAATCGTGCAGGTAGGACGTGCCCACGCCGGCGTGCAGCGCCAGACCGACCAGCGGCAACAACGCCGAAACCATCGTGCCCAGGGTGCCCAAACCGAAGTGCAACGCCATGTTGGCGTAGAGGTTCTCGTTGAATTTGAAGCTCTCTTCGGTGGTCGCCAGGCCCAGGCGCTCGAATTCCGCCTGCATGATCTGGTGCGCGCGGCGCTCATCCTCGCTGGTCGGCCGCCGCTCGGGACATTCGGCGACGATGCGTTCGATCAGCTTCTGCACATAGATCTGCTCGTTGGCGCGGTTGATCGGCGATTCCGCCGTCCGCTCGACTTTCACCGTCGGCGGTTCGGCAATGACGACAGGCCGCGGCGGCTTCGCGGCCGCGGGTTTGCTTTGGACGACCGACGACTTGGCCGCCGGGCTCTTCACCGCCTTGGGCGGCGTCTTTTTCGTCTTGGCGGGAGTCTGCACCTTTTTCGCCGGCGTTTTTTTCGCCGGCCGCGCGACTTTCACCGGTTTCCGCACAGCCTTTGCCGCATTTTTCTTTGGCGCCATGAGCAACGTTTCCTTCGGTTGAGAAAGTGAATGCCAAGTCTTTCGTTAATAGGCCAGATACCGTACTTTGCCAAGTCAGTCGCGAAAGGAAAAACCTTCCCCGGCGGAGGGCGCATCTTTCAATCGATGGCTGTAGCGTCAAGCCAATCAGAGAGCCCGCACGATCTGCAGGGCCATATCACCGTAATAACGGACATCGGTATCCGTCACCATTTCATCGGTGTCGGTGCGGCCATAATAGCTATAGACCAGATTGATATTGAACTTTTCATCGACCGACGGATGAGAATATTGCGGGTAGCCGCCGATCAGGCTGCCGTCGAGCGAGCCCGAAAAATCCATTCCGAAAACTCGCCGCCAACCGTAATAAGGTTCCGGTGGGCCATGATCGCGATACTCGCAAGCAAAATCGAACACCAAGAGAATGCTGTTCTCCCCGAATTGATCGCCGATGTTTCCCGAGGGTGTCGCCTCATCCCAATACAACAGCGTCTCGCGGTCCTCGTTCAACACCCATAAATTCGCCCTTGAGTATTCGTAAATATCGCCCCGCATATAGATCAAAACGGATTGACCGTCCGCGAACGGTCGCCGGACGACGTCCGACAACCAATGCATGGTCAGGCGCCAATCGTCGATTTCAAGATCGATCGAATTTCCGGAAACCCGCGCCTTGCCGGCAACAAAAGCACCCGACCCGAATTGTTTGAGGTATTCGCGTTGGGCCGCCTCGATATCATCCACGAATTCAAACCAGTTACCCGCCGGTGAAAACGGCTCACAAGCCTCGATGTTATCCGGCAAATCTTGTTCTCCGTTTCCCGTATCGTCACCGCTGTCGTCATTGTCGTTATCGTCGTCGTTTTGTTTATCAGAACAACAATAAAAGGTCGTGAGCAGCAGCAGTAGCAGAACCGTTCCCCCGAATTGACCGGTGAGTTTCATCGGCATTACTCCCATGTGAATAGTAGCCCTTCAACATGGATAGACTATCACCAAAATGGTTGGGAGATAAATAATGAACCCCTGCTGTCTATCGAATGCTTACTTTCACCACCTGTCGCGCCATCTCGACGGTCGGAACAACCGGCGCCGCCGGCCCCAGCAAATCCAGGACAGCCTTGGGCAGGCCGCGATAAAGCAAGCGCGTTTCAACGGTCAGTTCGCCCCGCAGTTGCGGCGGCAGCAGGAAACGATAGGTTTCCAGACGGTATCCCTTGGGCGGAATGCGGTAATCGAAGAGAACGCGATCGGCCCGCGCGATATTCAAGGTCGGGTTTCCTTCCGGATCGGCCAAATGCATGTTGTAGAGCACCGTATCGGCCGGCAACGCGCCGGCGGCATCGGCCACGCCGGACGAATACAACAATCTGCCGCGCCCATCGAGCACTTTGACTTCCAGCCACATCTCGCGCAATTCCGTGACGCCGGTAGGCAGGTAATGTCCCGCGCCGTCGTTTTTCACCTTGACCCGCAGGACGGCCAGGCCGCCGGATTTCCAACTTCCCTCACCTTTGACTTCGAGCGAAGCGCAATTTTGCAGCCGCTCGCGGGCCATCGTCTCACGTGCGCCCGCATCGCCGAATATTTTGGGCAGGAAAATATTGGCGCCGACCACGTTATGCCGCCAAACATGCGGCCGCCGGGGCGATCCCTCGGCGGCGCTGCCCGGACGATCGGGGCGCGCCGTGGTTCCCGTCGCCGGAAGTCCTGGCGCCTGCCGCAGATGACAATCCTGGCAATGCACGGTCGTCGCCGGGTCGCCGGTGTAATAAGGCCCGTGGAGCCATTCCGAATAGGTGCTTTCGAGCGGCGTCTCGTTGACGACGTGTTTTACCTCGTGGCAAGTGCCGCAAAATTCGGACCTCGTGTGCAGGCCGGAATAAGCGATCTGGTGAAAGTCGTTTTCACCTTCGGAGCGCGGTCCGCGCTTCGTGCCGGGTTCGCCGAGATCGCGGCCGGGCATCATCGCAAAGCTCGTATTCTTTCGTTCCAGCGAGCCGGATACGGAATGGCAAAAGTCGCAGAAGATGCCGTTGGTCGGGCCCGGCGTCACCGTCGCGAATGGCTGGCCCGGATTGGTTATCTGGCCGGCGCCGAAAGCGGCCGGGGCATGGCACTTGATGCAGGCCTCGCACTCGTGCCGCTCGCCGTCGTTTTTCGCGTCGTCCCAGAACATTTTGGTAATGGCCTGAAACACCGGGTCTTGGAGCGCAAGCGCATGCACGGAGCCGCGCCATTCGTCATGCAGGGTGACGTGGCACTCGCCGCAAGCCGACGGCGCGTTGAACTGCTCCGGGCGAAATACCCCGGCCTTGAGCGGCGTCCCCTCGATTTCCTCGGCCACAGCCAAGGACAACACGAACACCGGTGCCAACAACAACCAGACAAGAAGAGAGAAGCGGTGCATCGTAGCTCCTTTTTTTTCTGATGGTTGAAGTGCCGTGAATGAATTATAGCGCAGTCATTCCCCGATAAATAGCAGGAAGAATTTCATCACCGTTCGGTCCCCGCTGTCGCGGCTCTTTTCTTCACCGATTTTTCTTAATTCGTCTCCAATCGCGTGTACCACACGGCGCCGCCGGCCTCATAGAACAGGTGGGACACTCCGGTCGAATCCACCACCAGAACATGATCTCCCGAAGCCAACTGCGCATTGTTCACCAGCAGGGTCGAGGTCCAGCCCGTTTCATCCGCGACGAGATAATAAAACGGCCGGGTGGCGGGAGCGTGGTCGAAATAGGTGATGCGCGGCCGATCGTTCGGATCCAGGGCCAGCGAGGAATATCTGATCGTCGGCCCGGCGGCGACGGTCTCCATTTCCCAAGCCGATTCGGTCTGGCGCAGGTATTGAAGCTGATCCGCCGTCTGGTCGTAATAAATGGCGTGGACCAGGCCTTGCGAATCGAGCAACATCTTCAAGCTGTCGGGATCGGGATCGGCGCCTTCGACCAGCGATTGGACCTGCCAGGTCGCGTCGTCCGTCGTCACCCGGTAATACAATCCCAGTAAGGGTTCCTCATCGCGCCAGAGAATATGCAGGGCGCCGGTCACCCGATCGCGGGCCATGGCCAGGGCGTCCCGGGCGGTCGAACTCAAATTCTCCGGGTTCCAGCGGCCCCAGAAGATTTCGTCGGGACGTTGGAATACCAGGAGTTGATCTTGATAGTTGAGCAACCGCGCGTCGCGGTCGCCCGCCGCCGCGACCGCGACGTGGCCGCAATTCTCGGCGGTGACATCCATCGTCGACCAGCCGTCATCGCCCCATTGCGCATATTTGATGCCGTAGAAGGCATGATAGGTCACGTCGTAATCGATGTGATGCTGGCGTGCAATGATCTGCGGCCGTTGATCATCGTCCAGGATCAGCCGCGCGAACTCGCCCGGAATGGTCTGCGACCAATAGCTCTTTCCGGGATTGTGGTAGTAATAGCCTTGAATCAACACCGCAAAATCCCAACCGTCGCCGGCCGGCGCGCCGTAGCGCAAATGCGACAGCATGCCGTTCTGCCAGGCGAGATAAGCCAGATGGATGTCGTCGTTATCGTCCACCACGGCATTCAGGTAATCGACCGCGCCGACGTCCGATTGCATCGCCGTCTCGGTGACGGCGGCCGGCGAACGATATTGGATGCTGTTGGCTTCGCCGCGACGGATGTAGGCCAGGTGAACGCTCCCGTCGGGACCGTTCGCCATGGATTGATAATAAGCGGTCGCGTATTCGTCCCACCCGTCTTCCAGCGTTGTGTACGTCCACCCCTTATCGCTCCATTCCGCCAGGCGCAGCGACGACCAGTAGGGCTCGCTGAAGGTGTTGGAATAATCGTAGAGCAGACTGGGGTTGCCGTTGCGGTCGACCGCCAGGGCGAGATTGTTGGTCTCGTATTCGTCCAAGGGATTATCCACCGTGCGAACCGTCCAGCCGCCGGATTGCCCGACCGCAAGATAGCGTCCGGGCCGGGCAAGGAACCCGACGTAACGGACGCCGTCCGCCCCCACGGCGACCACGGGGTAATCGCCCTCTCTTTCGGCATCGAATATCTCCCGATGCCAGGCGCCGGAGCGATTGTCCGCGATCCTGCCGAGGCCGTCGTAGTAATAGACCAGGTGCACCGCGCCTTGCGGATCGACCGCGATGCTGATTTTGCTGTATTCGGCCACGGCCGGGGCGACGTTGTAGCCGTGCCAGGCGCCGCCCGCATCGGTCAAATAGCGCAGTTTGTACTGGGAATTGACGTTGGCCACGTGCGCGTTGCCCGCGCTGTCCACGGCGAAAGATGCCTTGACGCTGTCGTTGGTGACCACTTCCCTTTGCCACCCTTTTTCGTCCCGTTCCAGGTGATACAACCGCTGGGAACCGAGGTTTTCGCGATACAGCACATGCGGGTGCCCGGCCCCGTCGACCGCCATCGAGATGGGATAACCCGCCGGCCGCCGGACGAATTCGCGCGTCCAGGAACCGTCCGTTTCCCGGGTGGATAAAAAGACCGAATCGGCGAAGATGGACGCGACGTAGACGCGGCCGTCCGGACCGACGGCCAGGTGCTCGTCATTGAGAAAACCGCCGTCGATGATCTCGCCGCCGAACTCCGCTTCCGGCGAGGAGTCGTCATTGTCGTCGTCATCGCCGACCGTGTCGTTGTCATCATTGTCGTCGTTGTCATCATTGTCGTCGTTGTCGTCGTTATCGTCATTATCGTCGTTGTCGTCATCATCATCGTCGTCGTCGATGGTATCGTTGTCGTCGTTGTCGTTGTCGTCATCATCGCCCGAGCCGTCGTCATCGGCTACGTCATCATCGCCCGAATCGTCATCATCGGCCGCGTCATCGTCGTCGGCATCGTTCGGTTGGCTCTCACAGGCAAGGGCGAACAAACCGAAGACCAAAGCGGAAATCACGAGCAGCCAACGCCCCAATGAGATCATCGTTCACCTCGTCATTCGGCGAGCGGATTTTTCCTCTTTGGCGAACCGGCAATCCATTTCACGATGTCATCTTGCCGTTCTCGTCTCGCCGGGGATAGTCATATACCATTGCGCCTGCGCGCCCAGGAACGACAAATGACCTATGCCGAATGAATCGAACCGCAGGCGCGGAACCAGGAACTCCATTCCGGGGACCAGCAGATTCCTCGATTGCCAGGCACCGCCGGTTTTCCAGGCGTGGATCAGCGTGGGCTGCCAATAGACGAGGTGGGCGTTGCCGGCGGTATCGACCGTGATGGTCGCATCGTGAAAACCACTGTTCGGACAAACGGTTTCCATCTGCCAGGCGCCGCTTTCATCCGTGGCATAGCGGATGGCTTGATCGTAATAAAACAAGACATGGAGGTGACCGTCGGCATCGGCGGCCACACCGTAGAGAAAAGAATAGTCGGATAATTTTTGTTCCCACGACCACTCGCCGCCCGCCCGCGTGCCGATGAACAGCCCGTTGTCGGTGGTGGCGACAATGCGGATCTCGTCGTCGATCCGGACCATCCGATGCGTCGCGTATACATCCAGCAGGAACCCGGGATCCTCGATTTCCCAGTCGCCGCCGGCGTTGGTGGCGAAAATCAGCAGCGTCGACGATTTTGGATCGTTGATCGTGCATTCGTAGCTGGCATAAGCCTTGCCGGCATCGTCCACGGCCAGTTGAACCCGCTCGCACAGGCGAAAATCGACCGTTTCCTGCTCCCATTCGCCGGATTGGTCGGTCAAATACTCGATCGTATAGCTGTCGCCGCCTTCCATCAGTACATGGCGATGACCCGCCGCATCGACGGCGACCGCCACATCCTCGACCGGCAACGGCAAGGTTTCCGTCTCCCATCCGTCGGCGGTTTTTTTCGCAAGGCCGAAATCGCCGTCACTATTCCAAGCGATGACCGGCTCGTCCTGCGGATTCAGCGTCATGTCGGTGCCCCAACGAATCCACCCGCCGCCGGTGATCGGTTGGTCGTGGACCCATCCCTTGGCGGTTTGATCCATCCGCAGCAGATTCGAAGTCGTGTTGCCGTCGTAACAGGCGATGTGGGCCAATC
Organism: Myxococcales bacterium; assembly: GCA_012517325.1. Classification (NCBI taxonomy): domain Bacteria; kingdom Pseudomonadati; phylum Myxococcota; class Myxococcia; order Myxococcales; species Myxococcales bacterium. Next base: position 70,291 of record JAAYVF010000083.1, read on the forward strand.
CCGACTGATCCACCCCGATCCGGGTGTTGATCGAATCCGAAACGTGCGGATGGACTTCCTGGACGAGTTCCGAGATCCACGATCCCTGGCGGTTGGTATAGTAATAAAGCAGGTAGGCTGCGGAGCTATATTTCAGCGTGCTGACATGGATCGCGCCGTCGCCGTCCAGGGCCGAATTGGGCGTGATCCCGCCCGGCCCCAGATTCTCGCACGTAAAATGAAGCGCGCCGTCATCCTGGGCATGAACCAGCTCGTTCGTGTAATTGTAATAAAAGAAGTGCAAAATGCCCTGTTCGTCCTCCAGGCCCGTTCCGTAGTTGTTCATGGCCGGACAGGATGTCTGATCGCCCTTGACCCAAAAGCCGGAACGATTGTTGGCCAGGCGCAGCGTGCTGCTGTAATTGTAAGTGAGATAGGCGTTTCCGGCGGCGTCGACGATCATGGCCGGCCCGCCGTTGTCACCGGGCTCGTTGGTGTTTTCGATCATCCGGGTCACCCAGGACCCGGTGCGATTGGTCGCGTAATAGACCTCGTATTCGACGTAATCGGGGTATTTCATGTAGGCAACGTGCGCCGCGCCGTTCGCGTCGGTTTTCACGTCGATCAAATAGTCCCGCTCGTAATCAGTGTCGATGCGCCGGGTCGTCCATTGCCCGCTGGAATTGGTCAGGTACCAAAGGTCGTAGGTATAGTTGCCACCATACAGCGAATAGACAAAGTGAAACGCGCCGGTCGCGTCAATGGCCATGCCGATGTTGTACGTGAAAATCGTCGGGATGCCCGCCACTTCCGCGCCGTCCAGCAAGCGGTGTACGTAGAGCCGGCCGCCGCGAATCAGGCCGACGTACAAGGTGCCGTCGGGGGCTTTTTCGATATCGTAGCCGTTGCGGCCCGTTTCGCCGCCGTCCAGGATCGTCAGCTCCGGATAAATCGCCGGCGTGCTGTCGTTGTCGTCATTGTCGTCGTTGTCGTCATTGTCGTCGTTATCGTCATTGTCATCATCATTGTCGTCGTCGTTGTCGTCGTCGTTGTCGTTGTCGTCATTGTCGTCGTTATCGTCGTCGTCATCGCCACCCGAATCGTCATTGTCGTCGTCGCCGCTCGTATCGTCATCCGTGAAATCGTCGTCCGTCAGGTCGTCGTCGCCACCGCTGTTTCCGTCATCATCGGAATCGTCGTCGTTGTCGTTGCATCCCGGTGCCGCCGCAAAAAGGAAAACGAATGCCAACAGAAGCAACCGCCCGATTTTGGTCTTCATGTCGCCTCCTGGGGCCAGTAACGGCCCTACTTCGGCCAAGCCGGTTCCGCATGCCAGATCGCGCCGCCGCTCGTGTAAAACAAGTGCGTCACGCCGGCGCCGTCCACCGCCAACGTGTGCGGTGCCGAAACGAGCGACTCGCCTCGCAACAGCAGGCTCGAATGCCAACCGCCTGTATTTTCGACCAGATAGAAGAGCGATGCGGTATCGTCGTCGTAATAAGCGATTCGCGGCCGGTTGTCCGGGCCCAAAGCCAGCGAGGAAACCAGCAAGAGGGCGCCGGTCGCCACGGGTTCAACCTCCCACCCTTTCGCGGTCCGCTGCAAGTAGCGCAATTCACCCGCATCGACATCGAAATAAAGGGCATGAACCCCGCCGTCGCCGTCGAGCGCCATAGTCAGTGAGTTGCGATACGGCTCGACGTTCTCCACGATCGTTTCGACGGTCCACGTCGAGTCGTCGGACGAAACCCGGTAATACAAGCCGCTGACCGGTTCGCTGTCTTTCCAGATCATATGCAGCGTGCCGGTTTCCGGGTCGCGAGCCATCACCACGGAATATTGCGCGGAATCCGACAACTGGGTGCCGATCCATTGGTAGCCGTGGATCGTGTCCTCCCAGGCAAAGATTTCCAACGCCGGATAGTCGATCGCCGCCAACCGCACATCGTCCGCGTTCGTCGCCGCCACCGCCACTTGATCGCACAACCAGCAATCCACGTTTTCCGTGTTCCATTCGCCGTCTTCGCGCACCGCATAATCGAAGCTATAGGTGGTGGAAAGATAGGCATCCCAATAAAGGTACTCGTCTAAGGCGGCGATGCGCGGCACGCCGTCGTTGTCCAACAGCAACTTCGCATTGACCCCGCGGATATCCTGCGTCCACCAGCTCTTTCCCGGAAAGTGGTAATAGCTGCCGAGAATGACCGGCTCGAATTGCCAGCCGCCCGCCGTGGAATAGGCGTATCGCAACTGGGAGACGCTGCCGTGCCATCCGAGATACGCCAGATGAAAATCGCCGTTTGTGTCGATCACGGCGTTCAGATATTCCGCTCCATCCAAAAGTTGGCTCACTACCCATTCCGTCGCGGCGGCCGGGCTGCGGTATTTGACGCCGATTACTGCGTCGCGGTTCTGATACGCCAGGTGGATCCCGCCCTCGGCGTCGGCGACCATGTCCTTGTATTCGTTGTTGTCATAGGTCGCGTTGTCGGGTTCGATGATCTGAATGCTCCAGCCCGTTCCGTTTTTCACCGCCAGGCGTAGCGAGAAACGATAAGGGGGGGTCATGGTGTAATTGAAATCGTAGAGCAGATTCACCCGGCCCTGCCCGTCGAGCGCCACCGCCACCGAGGTGGTCGTGTAATCGACGAGAATCTGGTCCACCGGCACGGTCGTCCAGCCCTGGTCCGTTTCGAGGGCGACGTACCGGCCCATACTGCCGAGAAAACCGACATAGCGTTTGCCGTCCGGGCCGACGGTAATGGACTGCCGGTAGGCGAGATAAGCGGTGTAAGCCGTTTGTTGCCAGTAACCTTCGCGGTTGTCGGCGACGATTTGCTGCCCTTTTTGATCGTTGCGCGTATAGACGAGATGAACGGCGCCCTGCGCGTCGAGAGCGATATCGAGATACATGTTGACCGGATAATCGATGTCGGCTCCCTGCCAATTCCCGCCGGCATTGGTCAGATAGCGGAGCTTGTCTTCCAGGTTGTCATAGGCAATGTGGGCATGACCGGCGGCATCCGCGGCCAGCGCCGCCTGGTAGCAATCGTCGGCGACGATCGACCGTTCCCAACCCTTGGCGGTTTTGGTCAGATAGTAAAGGCGATTGGTCGAGTAGCCTTCTTTATAGATCAAGTGGGGATGTCCCGCGCCGTCGAGCGCGAAATCGAGCCAGGCCGCCGGACGAACGACGAATTCTTCCTGCCACGTTTCTTGCGAACCTTCCACGCGGGTATAGAAGAAAACAGCATTGGCACGCAGCGCCGCCACTCTCGGCAGACCATCGGAACCGACGGCGATCTTCACGCAGTCGCCGGGAGCGCCGCCTTCAACCATTTCGCCACGAAGGTTATCGACGAGCATCGTATCGTCGTCGTTATCGTCGTCGTCGTCCCCGGTCGTATCGTTGTCGTCATCATCATCATCGTCATCATCATCATCGTCATCGTCGTCATCGTCATCATCATCGTCGTCAGCTAGTGTATCGTTGTCGTCGTCGTTATCGTTATCGTCGTCGTCATCCGAAATTGTATCGTTGTCATCGTCGGCGACGGCGTCATCGTCGACCGGATCAGCGCCTGCGTCATCATCGTCGTTGTCGGAATCACAGGCCGACCAACCGGCGCAAAAAAACGCGAAGAAAACAACCAACAACCGAAATTGCATCACTCTCATGGTTGCCTCGTTTGGTTTGATCGCTTTATTCGATCCGATCACTCCAACTCCGCGTGCCATAGCACGCCGTCGCTCACATAGAACAAATGCGAGACACCGGCCGAATCCACCGCCAGCGCGTGCGGCGACGACACCAGCAGGCCGTTGCGCAACAGCAGGCGCGAGACCCAACCGTCCGCGGTCAGCACCAGGTAGCAAAGGGATTCCGTTTCGCCGTCGTAATAGGTCAGGCGCGGCTGGTCGTCCGGGTCCAGGGCAAGATAGGCGAACGGCAGATTGGCGCCCGTCACGACCGTTTCCACTTCCCAACCGGATTCGGTTTGTCGCTGATAGCGCAATTCACCCGTGGTGGCGTCGACGTAGATGAAGTGCAGCAGCCCAGCGGAATCGAGCGCCAGCCGCAAGGTTTCCGGGCGCGGCGAAACGTCTTCCGCCAAGCGCTCAACCTCCCAGCTTTTGTCCTCGTTCATCGTCCCGTAAACCAACGCGGTCGTGGTTTCATCGTCTTTCCACAGGGCATGCACCACACCGCGGTCGTGATCGCGGATCATGGCGAGCGCCGGGCCGGCGGCATCGCTGACGTATTCGCTGTACCAATCGATAAATTCCTCGTCCAATTGCCAGACGACAAGCTTGTTGTTCCCGTTGATATGCCCCACGAGCGGATTGTCGGCGTCAACCGAGGCTACCGCCACGCGGTCGCCGCCCCCCGAATAGACGATTTCATCCCAATCCCATTCGCCATCCCGCCTCACCGCATAATAAAGTCCGAAATATTCGGTCGAAAATCCGCCGTCGCTGTAGGTGTTGTGCTTGCGGCCGGCGACATGGGGGACGCCGTCGGCATCCAGCGCCAGCCGGGCATACTGGGCCGAAATCATGACCCACCAATATTTATTGCCCGCCTCCAACCCTTGCACGCAGGGGATCGCCACCTCGAATTGCCAGTCGTCGGCGCCGCCGAAACCGTAGCGCAGATAGCCGTTACTGCCGAAATTGGCCATGTAGACCAGATGAATGACGTCGTCCGCGTCGACGATCGCGTTCAGGTAATCCTCCGAATCGATCCGCGCCGTTTCCACGATTTCCGCCTCGCCGTCGAGCGGCCGATATTTCACCCCGGACGGATTGATGTAGGCCAGGTGAATCGCCCCGTCGCCGTCCGCGATGATCGACTTGTAGTAGCCGTTGCTTTCATCGTAGATCTCCGGCTCGATCGTTTGCAGCGACCAACCCGAATCGTTTTGAACGGCTAGCTTCAATGCGTAGCGGTAAGGGGAACAGTAGACATAGTTGTAATCGTACAGCAGATTTGCCCGTCCGCTGGCATCTACCGCCAGGGCGACGTTTTCGGTCGTGTAATCGATCGACAACTGTTCCACCAGGCTGGAAGTCCAGCCGCCGCCGGCTTCGCTCGCCACATACCGGCCGCTCCAGGTGACGAAGCCGACGAAACGGGAACCGTCTGCGCCGAGGGCCAGGACCGGACGCGATCCATCCAACGATGAATCGAAAACGCTCCGCGACCAGGAACCGGCGCGGTTGTCGGCGACGATCCCCTGCCCGCTCTGGTCGAAATAGGCCAAATGGACGTTGTCCTGCGCGTCGGCGGCGATGTCGACGTAACAATAGACGGGCGAGGCGACGCTGTACCCGCGCCATTCCCCCGAGGCATCGGTGAGATATCGCAATTTGTGTTCTTTGTTGATGTTCGCGATGTGCGATTTGCCAGTGGAATCGACCGCGAAGGCCGAGCAGAGGCTGTCGCCGGTGACGACGGTGGTCACCCAGCCTTTGGCGGTTTTCACCGTGTGACAGAGGCGATCGTCGTGCAGCCGATCGCGATAGATGAACTGCGGCCGTCCGGCGCCGTCGACACCGAAATCGAAATCGCGCGCCGGGCGATAGACGTGTTCATTCTTCCAAACGCCTTTTGCGTCTTGCGAATAAAGGAAAATCGAATAGCCCCGCAGGAAAGCGACATACTTCGTTCCATCCGGAGCGATCGCGAGTTTGACCTGGGTGCCGGTCCCGCCGCCGTCGATCGCTTCGCCCGAAATGGAATCGATCGGCGAGGCGTCGTTGTCGTCGTTGTCGTCATCGTCCCCGAGCGTGTCGTTGTCGTCATTGTCATCGTTGTCATCGTTGTCGTCGTTGTCGTCATTGTCATCGTTATCATCATCATCATCGTCGTCGGCTAGCGTGTCGTCGTCGTTGTCGTCATTGTCGTCATTGTCATCGTCGTTATTGTCATCATCGTCGTCATCGAAAACCGTGTCGTTGTCGTCGTCGTCCGCCAGATCATCGTCGCCCAGATCGTCATCGGCGGCAGCGGCGTTGGAATCGTCATCGTCATTGGAATCGCATGCGGACCAACCGGCGCAAACAAGAGCGGCAAGCAAAACGATCATTCCGACAGTAATTGACTTCATGCCGATTCACCTCGGAGATCATGGAATGTACTTTTGGCGTTCGATACCCAAGTTGCATCAAATATTTATGCAAATAACATGCCGCCCCACAAATGCGGTCGGCAAATATATTTTATTTATATTTTATATAGTTAGAATATTACGGAAAACGCTTCGTGATGATTTCTCAGCGAAATATCCCTTGGACTGCTAAATTTTCAGCGCTTCATCGAACCGATGAAAATGGATGAAGAATTGTCACCCGCGATACCGGCGGATGGAGCGGTCGACCCCCGCCCTCGCCTATTTCTCGCCCGGCCAAGACAGTTTGAAGCCTTCGCCGGTGACGATGTCGCGTTCGACGACCGGCACCCGGCCATCGGGCGGCAGCACGACTTTCATCTTGCAGACGTCGAGAATATCGCGCTGGATGTCGATGCCCGGCATCACCTGGATGAGCATCATGCCTTCTTCAGTCAATTGGAAGGCGCCGACGTTCGTCACGTAGTAGACCTTTTTCCCCTTGGCCAGGGCATTGCGGCCGTGGAAGGTGATTTCCGTGATGGTATCCATGAATTTGCATATTCCCGGCTTGGTGATCTTCACCTGACCGTCGATCACCTCGATTTTCGCGTGCGCCATCCACGAGCCGATGAACAGGATGTTGCGCGCCGCGGCGGCCAGATCCGGCAAACCGCCGGGGCCGACGTAATCCAGGACGCGGGGGCCGCGCTTTGACACGTTGACGTTGCCGTTCGAGTCGACCTCCAGGATACCCAGCATGGTCAGGTCGAGCTTCTCGAAGGCCATGTGAAAAACCTGCGCCGACGAAACGATCTGTTTCGGGGCGATCGCCGCGCCGAAAAAGATGCCCGGCGTCGGCAAGCCGCCGACCACGCCCGTCTCGGTGAACAGCGTAATGTCCTTGAACAGGCCGCCCTCGAACAGCATCCGGCTGACTTCCTCGGGCAACCCCACGCCCATGTTGACGAAAGCGCCCTTCTTGACGATGCGCGTGAACAGCTTGGCCCCCAGGCGACCCGTCGCCAATTCGATCGGCGTGCGCACGGGCGTGATCTTCAACACGTGGTTGGCGAACCGCAGGCGCTCGACCGATTCCTGCACGTCGATCTCGTCGCGGTGTTCGACGGTGAACATCGGCCAATACTTGCGCTGCTGCACCGAGCCGGTCTGTTCGCTGCGCGGATTGTAGATGATGTGATCGACCTGGTCGGCCCGCAGGAAAATCTTCTTTTCGTCTTTCGGGATGATCCCGCCGACGCTGGCGATCACCAGGCCGCCGTTTTTCCGCGCGGCCAGGCTGCTTTCGTAAGCGTCGGTGTAGGTCGCCACATGCTTGACGTACAGGTTGCCTTCGAGATCGCAATAGGGCGCGACAAACAGGGAATAGTCGATCGGCGGCAGGTGGAAACGCAATTTGTCGCCGGCCGGCTCGACGAAGTTTTCGCGCATCGCCTTGCCGCCGACGTAGGTTCCCGGGCCGACGCGCGGATCGACGCGCGTACCGAGGGCCGTTTCGATCTCGAGATATTTTTCGCCGTTCATCTGGGTTTCCAGCAGAAACGCCTGCACCCCTTGCGGCATGGTATGAACTTCGATGCGGCCTTCGTCGCCGGCCTTGAGCAGCGATTTGACGGTCTCGAGGTGGCCGCAGATGATGCGGTCGATCAAACCCGGCGCCGAGAGTTCCTCCAGCGTGCCCGGTACGCGCCCGCGGCTGCCCTGGGCGCCGATGGTAATCCAGGTAAGATTTTTCGGGTGGCCGGTTTCCTTGTAGACGTCTTTGATGGCCCAGAAAAAGATCGAGCACCGGCTGTTGGCCGCCATGCCGGAAGAGAAGACCGTGGCGCCGTCGCCAATTTTTTTCGCGGCCTCGCGAGCGGAAATGAACTTCGGATTGGCCAGGTGCCGCGGCCGGTAATCGATGTCGCGCTTGTCCCAGGTGGCCCGCCAACGGGCGATGTGTAACAGTAGTTCCGCTTTGGTCAGGATGTTCATGGTGCAAACCTCTTGCTGCCGAATGTCGCTTCGCTTTTCTTGACATGCCACTTTTAAAGAGCGCCGCAAATTTTGGCCTATCTAACTGGATTTTCCAGTTTTGCGCAATCCCGTCCGGGTCGTTTTAGAGAGAAACATTTCCCGGCCGCGAAAAGGATTTGCCGCCGGCAAGGCGATCCATTCGCAATGTTCAAGCCCATCTTTCGCCGGCGGAACATTGATTTACCGGGTAACTGACGTAATATGGAAGCCAGGCGAACAAGACCCGATTTTCCGGTCTTTCGACGGCGATCGTGACTCTGACCGGTCGGTCTCGGCCGATCTCGTCGTATCCGGTCTTTATCGGCGCAAACCCGATCCTGGGCGACGGGGGCAGAAAGAGGATTCGTGGATTCGACCGCGAAAAAATCATACCTATCCCGCAGAAAATTCATCATTCTGCTGTTCGTCGGATTGGGTTCCCTGCTGGCTGCCATCGCCGCCATTCCCAAACGCTTTTTCATGTGGTTCATCGTCGGCCGGCGAATGCCGAGCGAGCGGGAGGTGTTGGCCAAAATCGTCGCCGAACTGCCGCCCGAGCGAAGATTTCCCTGCGGCGACGAAAAAGCGAAAGTGGTCGTCGCCCGCCATTCGTACCTGTATTGGGAGCAGGAAAGCGCGACCGTGCCCGGCGGTTGGATGGGCCGGCCGGATTTGACGAATGTCCGTTGCATGTTGGATTCCGCGCTGGTCAATCTGACCGGAACGCGTGCGGTCCCGGACGCCTACCGAACTTTATTTTCACCGGACGATCGCGTCGCGATCAAAGTGTTGTGGACCGTCCACCTGCCGATCCTCGATCCGATCCTGCGCGGTCTGCTGAGCATCGGCATCCCACCCGAGAACATCTGTATGATGGATTTCCGCCAATTGGCGCATCCGTGGTACGAAAAACCCCCGCAAGAAGTACGGCTCCTGGCGCGCGAGCCCGGCGAGGTCTATTTCAATACCTACTGTCGGCAATACGGCGTGAAAACGGCGGGCGGCGATTATTCCCACCGGTGGGAGAGCGTCGGCAGCCTACAAACCCAACTGGAACAAAAGCTTTACGATTGCACCGCGCTGATCAACGTCGCCACGCTGAAAACGCATTACCTGGCGGAAACGACCCTCTGCCTGAAAAACCTTCAAGGCTCGCATTTGAAGCCTTATCTGCTGCACGCCTCGCTCGACGTCAGCCTGGCCTTGCTGAACAACCTGGCGCCGATCCGCGAAAAAACGCGGCTGGCCGTGCTCGACGCCACCGCGCCGCTGTACGATCAGGGCCCGCAAACGAACAACAGCATCTCGTCCTGGAAATACAACGGGGTGATCGTCGGCCGCGATCCCGTGGCGGTGGATACGGTCGGCGTTTCGATCATCGCCGACAAAAGACGGGAAATGGGGTTGGATCATACGCTGCCGCGCTCGCACGATTTGTTGACGAATGCCGAAAAACTTCGGTTGGGCCGGCACGATCCGGCTTGGATCGAACGAATCGATATCGATTGCGGTCAGGCGTGACCGGCGGCCGCCTCGTCAATGGCCGGGCGGCAACGGCAGCAGGAACTCCTTGATTTTAATCAAAAACACCCAAGTCGCCGGGATACGCTGTAAAAAAGTCACTCCGATCACCACCAAAACAAGCGTTCCTAGATAGCGCGCCAGTCCGCCCGCCAGCGCGCGGACTTTTGTCCACCGCGTCGCCGCGAACGCCGAGCGTAAGATGAAAAACAACTGCGTGAGCAGCACGGTTGCGCCGACAAACCTGGCAAATTCGCAGTGCCATCCCTGAATATCGGCATTGGAAAAATGGGAGCCGAACCGGTTGTAGCCGAATAAAAAGAGGAAGAGCACGGCAAACGGCGCGAGCGTAGCCGCAGCGGCCCAGGCGCCCAACCACTCCCCGGCGGAGCGAAAGCGCTTTCGCCTGCGCACGTAAAGCACGGCGAACAGGAGAACGATCAGGCAGGCCGAACCCAGCGTGAGCAGATACATCAGGATGACCGGCATCAACTGGGTGACAAACATGAAAAACAGGAAAATCGCCAGTCCGGCAATGAAATCGACGATCAGATCCAACAGCCCGACTCGTCGGGAATCGCCGTCTTTCAGTAAATGATGGACCCGCGCAACCAGATAAAAAAGCAGGACCACGACAACGGCAACGCCCAGGAAAAAGTGGGCCAGTAACAACGCCGAAGCCTGCGCATTGCTCATTTCACTATCGGGCGCCATCATGTTCATGCCGGTAAAACATAAAAATGCGAAGGAAAAAAAGAACAACGTATTTCCGGTGATCGTCGCATGAAAATCGAAACGGCCGGCTTCCTCGGGGGTGGAAATTTTTCGCCGTAGCGCCGGGTTGTTATGGACGATGTTGGGCGCCGCCAGCCACAGAAAAAAATAAAGGTCGGCGAAAAAAACCGCCGCCAAGGCCAGCCGGATTGGCATTCTCAAGGCAAGAACAAAGAGTAGAACGATCAATAAATTGACCAAAAGAAGGTCTTTGATCCTCTTTCGCGGCAACAAAACACCCCTTCGGTTTGGCGAGCCGGCAGGATTCGATAATGAACCATTTCCTTTCGATGTCAAACCTTTTTCTCCTGCCGAAACCATTCGAAAACGGCAGCCGATAAATTAAGAAACGAAAATATCCTGTAAAAACAAGATTATTTCAGAGAGATTGATTTCCCAAAATACGGATTGACTAGTCCGTCCGAATTGTTTATTTTATTCCCATCACCGGAAAAGCGCTGCAGGAGAACAACAATATGGAAAGAAAAAGGCGCGAGGACAAGCGAAAAATCAAAACACGCCAGGTTTTGATGCAATCCGCCGCCGCAGTACTGGCGAGGCAAGGATATCATCAGACCTTGATCTCCGACATCGTCAGTGAAGCGCAAATGGGGCAAGGCACTTTTTACCGCTACTTCAAGGACAAGCGCGACCTTTTCTCCCAGCTCACCGAGGAATTCATCGAACGGCTGGCGGCGCAATTTTCGCCCATGACGGACAATCTGCCGCAAAACGTTTACGAGTATCACGACATGTCGCTCAACGCGATTCGCCGGGTCATGGCGATCGTGCTGGATAACTACGAGCTGGTCCGGCTGATCGTTCGCGAAGGGCCGACCATCGATCCCGAGTTCGCCCGCGTGATCGACGAGTTCTTCAACCGCTTCGCCCAACTGGCGCAGTCGTTTCTGGAATATGCCATCGTCCAGGGATTTGCCCGCCCCTGCCGCGCCGAGGTGGTCGCCCAGGCGATCATCGGCATCGCCCTGCGACTGACCGACAGCGGCATGCAAGGGCGGTTGCAGGATTTATCGAAAATGACGATCGCCGAGGAAGCGGTGGAATTCGCCTTCCGCGGCCTCGGGCTTTACGACCAGCCCGCTTCCGAACCGCCGCGTCAAGCGGATTGAACCGAAAGGGAGATCGCGATGAACAAGCTCAAGGGAAAATCGGTATTGATCACGGGGGCCGCCAACGGCATCGGGCTGCGCCTGGCGGAAAATTTCGCGAAAGCGGGCAGCCGACTGATTCTCACCGACATCAACGAATCGGCCCTGGCGGAAGCCAAACGCAAGATGGAGGGTTTCGGCGCCGCCGTCGAAACCTTCGTGGTCAACGTCGCGGACCAGGCCCAGGTGGAAGCAATGGCGGCGGCGGTGCTGGAACGGTTCGGCCACCTCGACATTCTCGTCAACAACGCCGGCGTCGGTTACATGGGCGAAATCGCCGAGACGCCGATCGCCAAATGGAAGTTGCTGGTCGACATCGATTTGTTCGGCCCTCTGTACCACATTTACGCCTTCCTGCCCTCGATGATCGCGCGCCGCGAAGGGCAGATCGTCAACATTTCATCCGGCCAGATGTTCTTTCAGATGCCCACCTGGGGGCCTTACGCCGCGGTCAAGGCGGCGCTGGGCGTCGGTTCCGAAATCCTGCATTGGGAACTGCGCAAACACAACATCAAGGTCACGACCGTTTATCCGTACCTGGTCAATACCGGCTTCTACGACGAGGCGAAGACCGTCGCCGAAACCTTCGGTGAAAAAATCTCCATGAAGCTCCTGCCCTACTATTCCGATACGCCGGAAAAAGTGGGCAAGGTCATTTTCAACGCGATCAAAAAGGGTTCTCGCGTCGAAATGGTCAATGTGGTTAACTACATGGGCAAGATGGCGCGGGCCATCGGTCCCGTGGGCGATTCGATGAGTTTCTTCACCGAACTGTTCCTCGGCAAACACGCCGCCGGAGGAAAGACGGACCGGACCGCGACCGAGAAGTGAACCGCCAGTCAAGCAGCGAACGGAGCCCGGCCATGACGAGGTTGGAAACGGATTTCGCCAACCGCCTGCGGTGGGATCGCCGGCGGCGCGGTTTTTACGAAGTGTACTATTTGAAATGGAACGACCGCGAAAGCCAGACCGCCGGGTGGATCCGCTACACGCTCACCTCGCCGAAGCCGGGAATCGGCGATCCCTTTTGCGAACTTTGGGCGATCTTCTTCGATGCCCGCGAGCCGCGCCATCACGTCGCGGTGAAAAACCGCTTCCCGATCGCCTTTCTGCAAAACACCGCCGAACCCTTTCTGCTGCGCCTCGACGACGCCGAACTATCCAGCCGGCACTGCCGCGGGCGCATCAACGACTCGCCGGAAGGCGCGGCCTTCGCCTGGGATCTCACTTTCGCCTCGCCCGATCCGCCGGTGCCGCTGTTGCCGCATCGGGCGCTCTACGACCTCACCGCCTTTCCGAAAACCAAGGTGCTGGTCGCCCACGAAAACGCCCGGCTCAACGGCCGGGTGCAGGTCGGCTCGCGGCTGATCGAACTGCGCGACGCGCCGGGCCAACAAACGCATTTGTGGGGCGTCAAACACGCGCAGCGCTGGGCCTGGGGCCATTGCAACGCGTTTACCGAGGAACCCGACGCCGTCTGGGAAGGGCTCGACGCCCAGATCCGCCTCGGACCCTTCGATCCGCACTTCACCTTGTTTTACCTCAAGGCGTTCGGCCGCGAGCATTGGTTCAATTCGTTCGCGCACCTGGTGCGCAACCGCAGCGCCTGGGGGCCGGAGAGTTGGGAGTTCAGCGCCGAGAACCAGGAAGTCAGCCTCTCGGGCGTGATCGTCAACCGGCCGGCGGATATCGTCACCGTCACTTACATGGACCCCGACGGCGCCTTGCTCTACTGCCACAACAGCAAGATCGCCGATCTAAGATTAACGGTGACGCCGCGGCGCGGCGGCGAAACCAAGACCCTCACCGCGACACGCCTGTGCGCCGCCGAGTTCGTCGACCGCGTCATCCATCCGGGAAGAAAGGTGTATTTGTAGGCGCGCGAGCCGCTTACTTTCCGGGCAAGGATACCGGTTTGGATAAGTAACCGCGCCAGGAAGCGGGCATTAGCGCCCAAAGCAATTTTCCGTAACCCAGGTAAAAAAACGGATAGAATGGCGTCATCGTCAGCGCGAAGCGGGCGTTGATCGGGATGTCGCTCACCGCGCAGATCAGCACATTGAAACCGATCGTCAGCCAGGCGAAGGCCAGGATCAGCCGCGCGGACGATGGCGACCGCGGCCCCAACAAAAGCGGAATCAGCAGCACCCCGGCCAGGCAAAACAACCACGGATGCCAGCGATCGATCGCCTCCTGCGCCGCCTTCGCCAGGCGAAGATAAAACGGAGAATGCCGCCCGGCGCCGATGACGGTCCGGCTTTCCCAATAGCCGGTCCGCGCGCCGAGCAGGCGGGTCATTCCGAGGCCGACCTGACGAAGGAAGGCCGGCAAACCGCCGTTTTTCAGTCCGGCTGCAACCATTGCGCGATAGCGAAGGATTTGCTCGCGGACGGGATAGCGATCGTCGATCGCTTCGGTCAACACCCGGAGCCGGGCCTCCAAATCGGGGCCGGTCAATTTTTCGGCCTGCTCGGCGGTGAACCCGAAATCCCGCGGGTTCAGGTAAGCATACAATTCCTTGGCCACGTGTTCGCGCAAACCGAAGACCACGCTGTCGGCGGGCAGAAACAACCCCAATTGTCGGGAAGTGCGGACAAGCCAGGAGCCTTGTAACAAGACGGCGGCAAGCAGGAAAAGCAAAACGAACCGCCAGTTGACGCGAACGATCGCCAAACCCAAAGCCAGAAAAGGCGCCAGGAAGTAATACTGCGGACGAGTCAGAGCCAACAAACCGCAAAAGAATCCGCCGGTCAGCGCCGGCCAAAGGCTCGGCTGGCAGATGAAGGCGGCAACGCAGAATACAACGACCGCCAGGAAAAAAGTCGCCACGATTTCCGTGCCGGCGATCTGCGCATTGGCGAGCAATTGGAATTGACTGCCCAAAAGGGCCGCGATCAGCGCCGACACCGCCGGACTCAACCCGAGGATGCGGCGGCCGAAATGCCAGGCGCCGGCGACGAGCAGGACCAGCAGCAGCGTCTGCACAAACGCCACTCGTCGCGGATTCACCTGACCGTCGGCGGCCAGGAACGGCGCCAGAAAAAGCGGATAGACGGGCGTGCGAAAGGTCGCGCCTTGAAAGTCGCCGTGATTCCTCACGGCCCGCGCCATTGCGAGATAGCTTTCCGCGTCGGCGCTGTAGCCCGAATCGGTGATCCGCCAGATGTTGAAGGCGTTGGCGGCGAAGGCGAGCAAGAAAAGCATCGCCACCGCCAGACTCATCGTCGCGTGATGCTTGATTTTTCCGCCTCCGGCTGTCACCGGGCCGAATCTTGGCAGACGGCGGACGAATTGGCAAGCAAATTGGGGTTGCGAAGCGGCCGGATGCGGCGAATCAGGCCAACAGGTTGGTGATTTCGTCGCCGCTGCGTTCGCACATCTCGAGGAAGGCGCGGGACAGGTTGCCGTCGAATTGATACCAGGCGTTGCGCTTGATTTCCGAAACCGCCACCTCGTGCGAGAGGCCCTTGCGGTAGACACGGTCGGAAGTCATGGCGTCGTAGGCGTCGGCGAGGCTGACGATGCGCGCCAGGAAAGGAATGTCGCGCCCCGCCAGGCCGTCGGGATAACCCTTGCCGTCCCACCGCTCGTGGTGGTGGCGGATGATGGCCTTTTCGTGGGGCAGCATGCCGAGGGGCTCGAGGATGCGCGCGCCGATCACCGGGTGCTGTTTGATGATCTCGTATTCCTCGTCGGTCAGCCGGCCTTTCTTTTGCAGGATCGCGTCGGAAATGCCGATCTTGCCGATGTCGTGCAACATGCCGGCGAACTGCAGGATATCGAGCTCTTCCTTGCTGCATCCCACTTCCTTGGCGACCAGCAGCGAGATTTTGGTGACGCGGTCGGAGTGGCGCTGGGTATAGGTGTCCTTGGCTTCGAGCGTGCTGACCAGGGACCGCAAGGTCGCCACCAGATTGGCGTAAATGGTTTCGTACAGCGCGCTGTTCTCGATTTGCAGGCTCGCCTTTTTCAGCAGGAACTTGATGAAGTTCAGATCGATCGCGGTGAATTCCGGGTGCTGAACCTTCTCCTCGACGGCCAGGACGCCGAAATTCTCGCCGCGCACGTACAACGGGGCTAGGATCAGTTGGTTGATCGGCGCGGCCAGATTCAAGGCCTGGCGATAAAAGGCGGTTTCCTCGGGATCGTTCCAGGCCAGCGGGATGCGTTGGATCTGCAGGCTTTCGTTGATGTCAGTGGGGAACTGGAACGACAGCGGCCGATTTTCCCGTTGATCGAGGTTGAACGCCTGTTTGAGGTAGTAGCGGCTCTCGTCGCGGTCGTACATGAAAAACGAGCTGCGGGCGGCTTCGGTGATATTGCAGGCGACCTCGGTCAGGGCGATGAACAGATCGTCGGCGCTGGCCGAGGATTCCAGTTCCTCGCTGATCATGTACAGAACCGACAGTTCGCGGATTTTGCGTTCGAGCCGCGCCTGCAGGTCGACCGTCTGAATCGGGCGGGCGGCCGCCTTTTCGTTTTCCAGCAGGTGATGGATGGTTTGCTCGAACTGGTCGTAGCGGAACGGCTTGGTGACGAAATCCGCCGCGCCTTTCTTCAGGGTTTCGATCGCGGTGTTCAAATCGGTGTAGCCGGTGATCATCACCACTGGCAGCGTTGGATGCGTTTCCTTGATGGCTTCGAGCAGTTGCAAGCCGTTCATCTGCGGCATCATCACATCGGACACCACGATATCGAACGTTTTGTTTTGCAGCAGCCGCAGGCCTTCCAGGCCGTTTTCGGCGCACTCGACCTCGTAGCCCTTGTGTTTGAGGAACAACGAGAGAGAGCGACTAATCGACTGATCATCCTCGACTATTAAGATACGTCCGACCATTTCCTACCCGTCGTCGTTTGCTTTACCATCCGGATTAACTATTCGGACAAAATTCGTTTCTTCAGTAGTCGAAATTCATCGTCGTTGATCGCGCCCTCGCGGTGGAGCTTGGCGGCATCTTGCATTCGACCGACCACGGTTTCCTCTTCCTTGTCCCGTTTTTCCTCGTTCCGTTCCAGGCGTTTGGGGATTAATTGAACCGGCAGCAGGCGGTCTTGAAAAGTGCGGAGCCGACGCATGCTATCGGTCAATTCCTTTTGTCTGACGGCAATTTGTTGGTCGATCTCTTGATGTTTGGCCTGATTGTTCTGGCGTTTGTTGGTGAGATCTTCAATCGTTTCGTAGGCCTGTTCCAACTTCAACTCCAGCGAAGCTCGATCCGCTTCCAGCCGGACGCGCTCGCTGGCGTTTTTCAACGTCAATTTAATTTCATCGATCTGAAAAGGTTTGGTGATGTAATCGTAGACGCCGTCCTTGATCGCCGCCAACGCGGTATCGAGGCTGGCGAACCCCGTGATGATGATCACGATGATGTTTTTGTTGAGTTTTTTCGCCGCCCGCAACACTTCGGTGCCGCTTTTACGCGGCATGGCCAGATCGGTCAGAACGATATCGAATTCGGAGGCTTGCAGCCGGTCGATCGCTTCCTGGCCATCGACCGCCACTTCCACGTCAAATCCTTCGGCCGCAATGGTTTTCTCCAGCAGCGTCCGGTACATGGGCTCGTCGTCGGCGACCAGAACTCGCATAATGCCCGACATGTTTCGACTCCAGAACTCGGGACCAATACATACAGGTAGCATCGCACCGCCGTGCTTTGCTACCCCCCAGATAATTCAGCCAATCACTTGGGCCAATAAGAGCGTGAAATCCGCCCTTATTCCGACTTCAACGGGTCGAGCGCTTGCTGCTTCAGTTTCCGCACCGATTCGGTGCCGGCGCGTTCCAAAAAATTGCGTTTTTTACCTTCGGTGGAAATTTCCACCTTATCCTCAGGGAAGACTTTTTTCTCTTCCAACGCAGCGCTCGCCCGATCAGAAAGCCGGGCTTTCAGTTGCCGGTTATATGTCTGAATTATATTTTGAATCTGGTACGCTGAAATAGACATATGATACCGACTTCCTTGTCTCCGCGTTAATCTCTAACCATACATCGGCAAAACGCGAAGTTTTCTTTAATCGAAATTCCACTTCTTTTCGGAGATTTAGAACCGCCTGTTTTTACGGCCTATTCAGGCTGAATAAACTATTATTCACTATCGAGAGAAAAATGCTCGCTGGTCAGGAATTCCCGCCAGCGGGCCAGGACCGGCACCAATTCGAATTCCAGTGAATCCGCCAGCATGACCAGGTCGCGATTCTCCTGGCAGGCAATGATGTTTTTCATGGTATCGCGCAAACCGCCGATCAGCTCCTGGACGATCAAACCGCCGGTGAAACCATCGAAGCTGACTTCGATAAAACGAAAAATTTCGCTGATGTATTCCATGAACAACCCGACTTTTTCCAGCACCAATCCGAGTTGCTCCTGACCATTGCCTTCCCGGCCCTTGCGAAACGATTCCGCGGCGCCGAAGCTTTCCTCGCGCAGGAGGCTCAACAACTCCGCGCCGTCCATCAAACTGCGTTGCAGAATCTCCGCCGGATTCTCGACCTTGATTTCGATCAGATCGCCCTTCATCTCGATTGGAGTCAGGACCGGGTCGGTTTCCGAAAAATTAACCGGAATCCCGTCAATGGAGATGCTGGAAATCATGCCGGCGACGATCTCCGACTGGCAGCCGACCTGTTCGATCAGTTCTTCCCAGGATTGGATGGGATGGGTCGGGATGAATTCTTGCCCGTTGATCAGGATTTTCATCGCGTTTTCCTTTTCGAACAAACCCGGTCGGCAGGAATCGCCGGGGCGATTGTCGGCGATTTCCCACCGGATGGCAAACGCTTTTGCCGGTGAACCCGCCCCGCTACCGGCAGACCGCAGCGGCCGGCAACAATACCTCTACCGTACAACCGCCGCCGGAGCGTTCCCGCACCGCGAGTTCGCCCCCCAGGTCACCAAGCACCTGTCGCGAGATGGCGAAACCGGCGCCGGCGGCGCGATCGTTTTCGGCGTCGCCACCGGATTTTCGGATATCAACCTCATACAACCTGGCCAACCGGTCGGGCGGAATCGAGACGCCGTTGTCTTCGAAAATCAAGCGCGGCCGTCCCTGGTCGTTCAAACCACCCTGGATCCGCAATTCGCCGCCGGCCATCAGCCCCGTTCGCGCGTTGAGCAGGATCTGCAACAAAACCTGTTGCAGCCGAATCGGATTGGTGCGGACGAGCAAAGTCGGGTCAATTTCCTTGACCACCGTGACATTTTGTTTATTGAATCGGCGTTCCAATAAGACCAGCAGCGAATCGACCAATTTAACGAGCGGAACGGTGTCTTCCTTATCGCCGTGCGGCATCGCCAGCGCCAGCAATTCGGCGGCCAACCGCTTGACCCGTTGACTGACTTGATAAACGATCTCGATCGTCCGCTGGTAGTCCTCTTCCTTGCGCGACAGTTGCGCCAGTTGCGCAAAACCCTGCACGCCGCCGATAAGATTATTGAATTCGTGGGCGACAAAGGCCGTCAAGGTTCCCAGCCCGGCCATTTTATCGGTGTCCACGAGATGCCGCCAAAGCGAATCGCGCTCGGAAACGTCGTGGATCTGGACCAGAGCGGCCGGCCGCTCGAACGAATCGGGACAGGGAAAAATCCGGATCTTCCAACGTTGCGAAACGCCGGTTCCGCAAAGGTAATCGGCTTCCGTGAGCGAGACGGGCATCCCGGTTTGCAACACCTGTTCGATGCCCCGCGCGAGTTCGGCATACCCCGCGTACGAACCCGCCAGCCAATCACCCAGCGTACGGCCGACCAGCGCCGCTTCGTCCGTCGCCAGCGTTTCGGGCAGCCGGCCGACTTTCCGCACCGACAGACCGGCATCCACCAGCAACAACACATGCGGCGCCGCTTGCATCAGGGATTCGGAAAACGACTGCCAATTGCCGTCGATCGTCATCAGCGGTCCTCCGATCCGCGGCGCGTGGTCCGGAAATCAACCAGCCGGGTTTTCCGCCAACCACTGCCGGGTTCTGACAATTCCTTCCTCCAGCGAAAAGCGCGGGCTCCACCCGAGCAGACGCTCCGCCAAACCGAGATCGGCCCGCAATCGCTGAATTTCGGATTGCGGATGCGGATGCGGCACGTATTTGCGCCGTTCCGCGTCGCGGCAGATCATCGCCGCCAGTTCGTTGATCGTCACGTCGCGACCGGTCCCCGCGTTGAAAACCATGCCGACCGCCCGGTCATCGAGGCCGGCCCGCACGCAAAAAGCCGCGCAATCCTCCGCGTACAACAGGTCGCGGGTTTGGGTGCCGTCGCCGAAAATCAGCAGTTCCCGGCCGCTCATTTCGCGTTGCAGGAAAATGCTGACCACGCCCCCCTCGCCGGTCGCTTTCTGATAGGGCCCATAGGTATTGAACGGCCGCAACACCACGGTGCGCATGCCGTAGGTCCGGTGGTAACTTTCGACCAGGTGCTCCGCGGCCAGCTTGGCCCCGGCGTAGGGCGAGGCGCAGAGCGTCGGGTGATCCTCGGCGATGCCTCGCTCGTCGTCCGAACGGCGGTAGACCATGCACGTGCTCATGAACACGAACGTGGCGCCGGCCTGCCGGGCCGTTTCCAAAAGGAAAAAGGTTCCGACGACATCGGCCTGAAAAACGCCGGTCGGATCATCGATCGAATCCTGCACGTTGATCCGCGCCGCCAGGTGAAAAACGACGTCGAAACGATGGCGGATGAACAGTTCGCGCACCAGTTCGCGGTCGTTGATATCGCCGACCACGAAGTCGACCAGCTGGGCGTCGCCGGCGAATTCGGCCAGGTTTTCGCGCCGGCCGTTTTCGAGATTGTCCAGCACCACCACCCGCGGCGGATCAAAAGCGCCCGGTTCCGCGCCGCCGCGCAACAGCTCCCGCACCACCCACCGGCCGATGAAGCCCGCCCCGCCGGTCACCAATACCGCTTGCGGCTTCATTCGGCGGCCCGCGCCGGCTCGGCCGGAATCAGCCGCGCCAACAGTTCGTCGATCGCCGGGGCCGACAGCGGTTCGCCGCGTTCGGAGGTAAAGGGCGCGATCGGCAACGGCGTGCCGCGCGGCGGTTGGGTATCGACGGCGATCTGCGGCCGGATCAGGTAATAGCCGTCCAGATCGAAGGTGCGCGCCGATTCCTCGCCGGTCAGCAATTCCTCGAACATCTTTTCGCCGGCCCGCAGGCCGACGATGCGCAAATGCCGTTCGTCCGCCGGCAGGCCGTGGCGGGCGAGCAACGCTGTGGCCAGGTCGAGGATGCGGATCACCGGCATTTTGCGGATCAATACATCACCGCCGCCACACAATTCGAGGGAATCGAGCAGCAGCGTCACGCTTTCGTCGAGGGTGATGAAGAAGCGCGTCATTTCCGGGTGGGTGATTTCGATCGGCTGCCCCAGGCGGAGGCGATGCAGAAAGGTCGGAATGACCGATCCGGAACTGGCCAGGACGTTGCCGAACCGGACGGAAGCGAACCGGGTCTGGCGCTTGCCTTTGTAATAATTGGCCGCCACCATCAGTTTTTCGGCCATCAATTTGCTGGCGCCCATCGCGTTGGCCGGGTTCACCGCCTTGTCGGTGGAGGTGAAAATCACTTTTTCGATTTCGTGGTCCATGGCGACGTCGATGACGTTCTGGGTGCCCAGGATATTGGTTTTGATGGCTTCGAACGGGTTGTATTCGCAACTCTCCACGTGCTTGAGCGCCGCGAGGTGAAACACGAGATCGGCGTATTCCATGGCGCGGGTCAGCCGGCCGCGATCCCGGACGTCGCCGACGAAAAACCGCAGATTGGGCGCGCTGCTCCATTCTTCCTTGAGAAAGTACTGCTTGTTTTCATCGCGGGAAAAAATGCGGACGGCTTTCGGCGAATAAGTAAGCAGGCGCCGGATCAGGGCCACCCCGATCGTCCCGGTGCCGCCGGTAATCAGGATCACTTTATCCCGGACCAACTCCCCCACGCGATCGGCGAATCCCATCCGTTGCTGCTCCTTGCAGGTTTTTCTGAAGTATAACCGAGATCGCGGTCGACGGGAAAGTCGCTGGCCGTTAAATATCGCCGGAAAGTATGGTCGGCGGTTTGGAGCCGCCCCGCCCTTTGCCGTAACCGGCCAAAGCTTTTCGCCCGGCGCGCACATGATCGATCTGCTTTTTCATTTCGCCGAGCAACGAATCCAACAACCGTTGATTTTTTTGGTTGGCCTCGTTGGCGGACTCCGCGGCGCCACGCAGTTGTTCGCGCAGCTCCGTCCACCGCGCCAGGCGCTCGCGATCCACCGCTCCGGCCTGCGGTTTTAGCTCCGCGGCCTTGCGTCGTGTGTCGATTTCGACGATTTGCGTGAACAGGTCATCGCAGTGTTCCAACGCGGCGTCGAATTGATCCATGTCGGCGTTGATCAGCGACTGGTGTTTGGCGGCTTCCGCTTGCGTCAACTCGGCGAGGAGGCCGATTTCCTCGGTCAGCAGGGTTTCGTAGGAATCGCGATTCGCCATCAGACGCTGAGGTGAACGTAGTTGTCGGCTTGGGCGCCGGTGCTGGCTTTTTTCACCGCCTCCGCCTGGCTGTCGGGTTGCTTGACGGCCAGTTCGGCCTGCGGTTTCCGGCTGACTTCCACCCAGGCCGAGTGCAGGATGCGCAGGACGCGCATGGCGTCGCGCAGCAATTGCACGTCGTTTCTGATGTTCGCCTGGACCAGTTTTTCGTGAATGAATTCGTAAAGGCGCTCGAGATTTCCGGCGACTTCAGGGGCTTTGCCGTGATCGAGCGTGCTGCGCAATTCGCTGACGATCGCCAGCATTTTGCTGATCATCACGCCTTTCTCGGCGAGATTGCCGGCCGCCAGGGCATCCTCAGCGCGCTGCCCGAATCGCAAGGTGCCTTCATACAACATGATGAGAAGTTTCAGCCGGTTGGCCGTATTGACTTCCGTGTTGCGGTACATCGCCAGATTGGCTTGGTTTTTGTGCTGGGCAACCACGGTTTAATCCCCCTTGTTTTCTCAGATGATTACTAGCTGATCCCGGAGATGTAAGAACCCTGGGTCTGCAACTTGCTCAGTGCCAGTTCCATCTTGGAATATTGTGCCTTGTAACGTGCTTCGATTTTGTCCAAGCGGTCGTTCATCTTGGTCATCGCGTCGTCGGTATCGGTGATTTTCTTGTTGAGCGCGTTTTCCCGGTTTTTCAGTAAACCGTTGGAATAGTTCAGGTAGCCGTCCACCAGCCGGTCGAATTTCTCCATGATGCCCGCGCTGAAAGTGACGGACCCATAGGAGCCGGTCGAGCTGCCGGTGAAGTAAACCGCCAGCCCTTCGACGGGCGTGCCGGTGTCGCCGACCAGCATGTTGGTGCCCGATTTGTGGGCCGAATACCCGCCGATCGTCCCGGCCAGGTTGGAGCCGACGCCGGTGATCTGGACAGCATAGGTTCCAGCCTGTGTCGCCGCGCGACTGCTGGAATAGCGCACGCTGGCATTGGTGGTGCTGCCGTTGGCCGCCATGACGTTCATCACCGAGTCGAAATGATCGGTCAGGGCGTCGGTCAATTCTTCATCGTCGATGCTCAATTGTCCCGTGGAATCGGTGGAAATCCCGAATTGGGACATGTTGGTGAATTCGCCGCTGGTCACGACCTGGGAAGAAATCAACGTGCGAAGTTGACGTTTGATTTGCGTCAGGGCGGAATCGATCCCGGAGCTGTCGGCTTTGGTTTTGTCGTCCAACAGTTTGATCACGTCGTTGTATTTATTGACGAAATCCTGGATGTTCTCCTTGATTCCGTCGATATTGGTCGACACCTCGACCGAGTATTCGTTGTCGGTATCGATCTTTTTCAATTCGATGGTGATGCCGGACACCAGGTTTTCGATCTTGTTTTCGCTGTTGGTGATGGTGACGCCGTCGAACTCCACCTGGGCGTCGCGCGCGGTTTGGGAAATGGAAAACGACATCACCGGATCCGTGCCGCTCAATCCGGAGGTGTCGATCTCCACGGCGTTGGCCGTTCCCGTCTCCTTGGAGGTGATGATCAACCGGTAGGGATTGCTCGCGTCGCCGTCATTCATGATGGAGGCGGTGACATCGGCGCCCGAGGAATTGATCGCGCTGCGCAGGCCTTCCAGCGTGTTGTTGCTGCTGTCGATGGTGATGCTGGTCCACTCGCCGTCCTCGCCGGTGCGGATTTTCAAGGTGCCGCCGGCGATCGTCGAGGTCGTGGCGGCGAACCCCTGGCTGATATCCTTGCTGGCGCGGGCCAGGCTCTTCACCTTTACGGTGTGCGTCGTGGCTTCGGCGGAGCTGCTGGCGGTAACGGTGAAATGCTCGTCGTCGACATCGGTGGAATTGACGGTGGTTTTCTTGAATTCGCGGGCGGTATTGAGTTTTTCAACCGCGGTGCTCAGGGCCGACAGCTTAGTGCGAATATCGGAATAAACCGTCAACTGCGCTTGGTAAGCGGTTTTCTTCGCATTCAGCTTGCTGAGCGGCTTGCTCTCGACCGCCATCAATTGCTTAATGATTGACGCGGTGTCGATGCCCGAAGCGTATCCGCTTAGGGAAACAGTTGATGCCATGGCTATCGCCCTCCTACCCTTGCCTTCAAACCAATGCGTCTTCCAACGAGCTGGAAGCTGCTCAAGTCACCGTTTCGACGATGTTGCCTTTTAGTTGACTCTCATCGGCTAATTCTTTCAAGGTCTTCGCCACTTGTTGCATTTCCTCGGGAGGGATCTCGCGAATGACCTCGTTGGTCTTCCGATCGCGGACCGTGATGATTACACGGCCTGTCGCTTCATCCTTGGTGAATTCCATCCTCGTCGTCCGAATATTGTAGCCGAATTTTTCTGCCAGAGCATCGAGGCGCTTGCCCTGGTCTTTCGCTTCCACGCGTTGTTTCGCTTGTTTGCCATCGGTTTGTTCGGAAGCGGCGGTTTCCTCGGCGGCATCGTCCATCGCCACCTGTTTCGCTTGCTTGTCCGACGTTCGATTGCTCTCGGGGTTCACCGCTTTCGACGGCAGGTAGAGAGAGACCGTCCTGGCAATTAATCCGGCTTTATCAACCGCCATGGACATTTGCGTACTCCCTCAAAAAGGTTTCGGGCGGGCGAGCGTCACCCGCCCGCCCGAAACGCCATCAATCTGTTACTGCAAGAGGCTCAGAGCGACCGAAGGCGACTGGTTCGCTTGAGCCAGAATGCTCACGCCGGCTTGCACCAAGATGCTGTACTTGGTCAAGTTGGCCGTTTCCGACGCCACGTCGGCGTCACGGATACGGCTTTCGGCGGAGGACAAGTTTTCCACGACGGTGTCGATGTTGTTGACGACCGATTCCAACCGGTTCTGCAAGGCGCCGAGGCTGGCTCGGGTCGAGGAAATCGTGCTGATCGCGCTCGACACGGTGGATAGCGCATCCTGTGCGTTGGCGACCGACGAAATGTTCGCGGTCAAACCCAGGGTGCCCGAGTCGACGGCATCGACCGTGATGTTCAACACGTCGGTGGTGGCATCGTCGGAAACGCCGATCTGGATGTCGACGTCCAGCGAGCCGTCCAGCAAATTGGTGTCGTTGAACTTGGTGGCGTCGGAAATCCGGGAGATTTCGTCGTACAGGGCCGTATATTCGCCCGACAGATACGCCCGCTCTTCCTCGCCGACCGTACCGGTGGAGGCCTGCTCCGCCAGTTCCTTCATACGGACCAGCATGTTGTTGATTTCGTCCATCGCGCCTTCAGCGGTCTGAACCAGAGAAATACCGTCGCTGGAGTTGCGCGAGGCTTGGTTCAACGCCCGGATGTTCGACCGCAATTTTTCGGAAATGGCCAGACCCGCGGCGTCGTCGCCGGCTTTGTTGATCCGCAAGCCGGAAGACAGGCGCTCGAGGGATTTCGCCAAGCCGTTATTGCTTTTGTTGATCTGGCGTTGAGCATTCAAAGACTGGATATTGTTGGTAATACGAAGAGCCATTGAGAAACCTCCTTGTTATCGAATGATTGTTACGTTCCTTGTAACCCTTGCTTTGGGGTGATCGGTTGCCCGATCGTGCGGCCGGCTCCGCCAGCCTGAATCAAACTCTCGCCAACCCTCCTTTCGTCCTGGATTTAAATACCATTCAAATACACGTATCGGTAAATCGGCGAATCACTTGAGGATAAAAACAGGCGAGAACGAGTTTCAGAAGTCTTGGGAGTCGACTTCTTCGCGCGGCTGCTCGTTGCGCAATTCGGGGAACAGCAAGTGCCGCGTCGAGAAAGGCGATTCCTTGAGTACAACCTGCCTGCCGATTAATTTCTGGGCGTGGATGATGATCGGGCCCTTCAAGTTGGCCGTCATGTCGGCCGGATCGGTCCGTAGACTCAATACGACCATGACCACCAATTCCTCGGCGCTGGTCACGCGGAGGGTCGCCAATTCGTCGCGCTTGATGCGGATATGATAATCGGGGAAAAACACCTTCGGATCGGTCACGGGAACCGCCAAAAAGGGTTCATCCATCGACTGAAGCCATTTAAACGGCGAATCCTTATCGTGATCCAACATCACGAAGCGCTGCGATTTGGGAAATCCCAGCAGGCCGCCCAGCAGGTGAATGACTTTATCGGAATGAACTTCCAGCCGCCCGAAGCGGGTGGATTCCACGACGATGTTTTCAATTTGTTGCGATTCGCTCACGGCCCGACCCCATTTTGTTTAGCTTTGTTGTTGCGCCTTCTTGCGCTTGTCCAACAAATCCATGGCAGCCTTCATTTGTTCCGCCGTCGCCTTGGCCGCCACCCGGTTTTCTTCCTGAATGCGAAGATAGACTTCCTCGCGGTGAACCGTGACATCCGACGGCGCCTTGATCCCGATTTTTACTTGGTTTCCGCGGACTTCTTGAATGTAAATTTTAATGTCATCGCCGATGGCGATCATCTCCCCCGATTTCCGCGTCAAGATGAGCATAGACTCCCTCCCGGAGTTTCCACTAGTCCCACCTTCCCGAACAAAAGCTGAACATGATCACGTCAGCCGGCTGAAGGCGGCGGGCTGTACAAATAAACCAACCCCCAAACACGAGCCTCAATAGCATGATCAGGCGAGAAAGTCCAGTATGTTTTGCTCCATCAATCTGGCGGAAACGAGCCGGTTGGCCTCCAAAACCTGTTCCTGAAGAGCAAATTCGGAGCTAACCTGGGTGAGATCGATGTCCTCGGTGTCGGACAAGACCGCTTTAAACGCGTCCCGTAAATCGGTATTGTCTTCGCTGGCAATATCGATCCGGTTGCTGATCGCGCCATTGGTGGTTGTATAGACCAGAACGTGGTCCAGAGCGGCCTGCAAATCCGCCAGCGAGGCGGTAATGGCGTCCTGGTCGCCCGATTCAATGGCGTCGGCGGCGTCCTGAACGATCTGCATGACGTTGGTCGTCCCCGTGAAGACGTCGTCGCCGGTAAAATTGACGGTGAGATATTGGCCGCGCCCAACCTCGATGTCGATGTTTTGACC
Source organism: Myxococcales bacterium (assembly GCA_012517325.1). Taxonomy (NCBI): domain Bacteria; kingdom Pseudomonadati; phylum Myxococcota; class Myxococcia; order Myxococcales; species Myxococcales bacterium. Next base: position 97,299 of record JAAYVF010000083.1, read on the forward strand.
GGATGCGCCGCCCACGTAACTCCCCGTATCGTCAAAGGGTTTGGTGGTTGTTTCGAAGCCGCCGAAAATGTAGCGATTGCCGATTTTGGAATTGGCGCTACTCAATATTTCGGTGAAAATATCGCGCATTTCCTGCGCCGCTTCCGCGAATTCCGACGTCCCGTTCAAGGAGTCGTTGACATCGACCGTCAGTTCGATCGCACGTTGCAGCCGATCCACCACGTTGCCCAAAGCGACTTCCGTTTGCGAAACGAAGGTTTGCGCGCTGCTGATATTGCGGTCGTACTGATCGAATTCGGTGATCATCTTGCGCAGATCCATGACCTGGGTCATCGAAACCGGATCGTCGGACGGGCGGTTGATGCGTTTTTGGGAAAGCAGGGATTCCTGCAATTGATAGTACTTCTGCGTGTTCATATTGATGTAGCGCGTGACGTTGCCGTACAGCATGCTCAAGGTGACACGCATTCGAGCCTCCTACCGGTACCTATCGGCAATTCGACGCCGATTCGATAGTCCGTTATTGCTGCATCTGATTCAAGATGTCCACCAGGTCGGTGGCCGAATTGAGAATCCGGGCCGCCGCCTGGAAAGCCTGCTGATATTTCATCAAGTTCGACAGTTCCTCCTCCAGCGAAACGCCGGTGACGCTGTCGCGATAATTGGCGATCTGATCGACCATGGCCGAAGATTGTTCGTACTGCGCCGTGGCGTTCTGAACGTCGATGCCGAGGTTGCCGACCATGGTGCTGAGATATTCCTGAATGGTCGCCGTGCCGCCCGACATGGTCGCTTTGTTGCTGATTTCGGCGATCGCGTTGGCGTTGGTGTTGTCGCCCGGAGACGTGGATTGCCCGGCGGCGATTTCATTCAAGTCCGCATCGATGCCGGGATCCAGGGTGATCAACTCCGCCGCCCGATCCACCGTCGCCAAGGGGGTGAAGAAATCGACGCCGGTGTCGCCGTTGAGATTGGTGCCGAGTTCGTGCTGGGCATTGACCTCGGAGGCGATCGTGTAGGCGATCTGATTCAATTCGTCCTTGGCATTCTCGATATTCACGTCGCGCACTTCCAGAATACCACCCAACTCGCCGCCTTCGATTTCGTCGGTCAGATTGACTTCCTTGCCGTTGGCGGAAACGAAGATGACATCGTAGAAATTGTTGTTGGTGGGGTCGGCGCGCGCCTCGAGGCGCCCGGCGACGGAGCCTTCGACCAAGGATCGGCCGTTGCCGGCGTTGATGTGCACGGCGCCGTCATCGGATTCGAAATATTTGAAATCGATTTTTTGAGACAACTCGCCCATCAGCACGTTCCGGGTCGTGCGGTAGTCGCTGGCGTCGGCGCCGGTGTTTTCAATGTTGGAAATCTGCACATTGACTTCGGCGATCTGGGTCAGCAGGTTGTTGATGTCGGTGACGCTGTCTTTCACTTCCAGATTCAGATTACTCTGAATCAGGCTGAGTCGCTTGTAGGTCGTGTGAAAGCGCGAAGTCATGGTATCGGTCAATCCTTTCAGATTGGCCCGCTCCGCCGAGCCCTCGGGATTATTGGCCAGATCGGACCAGGCCGTCCAGAAATCGCTGATGGCCGCGTCCAATCCCACGTCCTCGGTGGCTTCGTTGAACACTTCCTCGATTTCGCTCAAACTGCTGGCCTTCGAGGAATAGTAGCCGTTGTCCATGTTGCCCAGAAACATGCTGCGATTGAGAAAGCGGTCTTCCGTCCGCTTGACCGCCGAAATGTTCACGCCCGTGCCGAGATAAACGCCGGATTCGTTGCGCGGCGATTTCGTGACCAGTTGGGCTTCTTCCTTCGAGTACATCTGCGTGTTGATGTTGGCGACGTTGTGCGCGGTCACCTCCATCGCCGCCTGTTGGGCGCGAATCGCGGAAATGCCGATGGACATTAAGTCGAGGATACCCATTTTACACTCTCCCGCCCTCGCCGGTGACGCGGGTCTGGCGGCGGACTTTACGGCCCAGTTCCTCGTAGGTGCTGGGTTCTTCGATCCCCTGGGTCATCAAAAAGCGCAGGTTTTCGATCAACCACAGCGAACGATCGACCCGCTTGGTGTTGAACTGCACCTTTTCGGCGACTTCGGCCGCCAACTGCTTGAAAATGTCGCGGGCGCGACGCAGCATCTCTTGATGCGCTTGCGGCGCGTTCGCGGCCAGATCGGCGAGCGTGGCTTTTTCGGGATCCAGGCCGAAATGACGGGCGATTTCGCCGACGATCCGCCGGCGGCGGCTTTCGAGGCTCTGGAGGCGGCTGTACAGCAGGCGTTTGCCGTTGGTGAGGGCGTCCAATTGTTCGGTATTGAAGGTGCGGATCGCCTCCGGTTCCTGATCGAGGAGGGACCGGAATTCGGTGAAGAGACGAAGTTCGTCGCCTAACAAACCGATGAGCTGCTGATATTTGTCTTGCATGCAAACCACCTTTCCGCGATCGAACCCGTTATTTCAGGTGAGACCGATGAAAAGGCGATTCGCGAGATCAGGCGGAGTACAGCGATTCGACCAGAGAGCTGGTCAGCATGGATTCGGCCACCTGCTGGGATGAACGCTGATAGGTGCCCGCTTCGACTTCGGCTTTGATGCTGTTGACCAGATCCATCCGCGGTTCGGGAGGCGCCTGAACGTCCGAACTGAGTTGCCGAATCGACGCGGCGTCCGCCGAGAGCGAAACTTTTTCTTGCGGAAGCTGCGCGGCCGGCGTCCCTTTTTGAACTTCGGACTGCTTGTGAACCTGCAACTGGTTCAGTTCAAGCCGCATTGCATTTTGGTTTTGGACCTTCATTCGGGTACTCCCATCCAGTTCCAATTTGATGTATCGGAACTCCCCCGGTTTTCTTTAGCCCTTTTTTACCGAATTGACGCATTTTTGCAACCGGTAGGCAGAAAGATCCATCCCGCGAGGAATTCGGCCCATGATCTTTACGTCCTTTTCATCCGGGTTCGATTTTCACAGAGCATTTGCGGGCAGGAACTGCCTGCCCCCACTATTTCTTATCGGCAAAAATTGCCGTTTCCGCGTCACTTCCCAGCGTTTTTACCGCTTGATAGGAATGTAATGCCGAAACAACCGGCGCCGAGGCGTTTTTCAACTCCGGCTTACCACGCGCCATCCAGTCGAAAATCATTTTGCTGAGGCCGAAACGGTGGCTTTTCGACAAGGATTCGGCCATTTCCTGGTCGTGGAGGCCCCGGACCAGTTTCATGGTATCGCTGTTGTCGGATAAACCCGGCTCTTCCTCGGAGTCGACCATTCCCATGGTGGTTTCGCGCATCGCCTTGAGCATGGAATGGAGGAAAATCGCCTCGAAACCCTCAGCGGCCTTCCACATTTCCCTTACTTTACGATCCTTTACGGAATCGTTCGCTGCCGCCTCCGCCCGCTTGGCCAACCGGGTCGGATCGACCGCGTTGTCCGCCGAGGCGGCAAATCCGGAAACAAAAGGCGAAATCTCGCTCATCCCGCTCTCCTACATGATCTCCAGTTGCGCTTGCAAAGCGCCGGCCGACTTGATCGCTTGCAAGATCGCTGCCAAATCGCGCGGGGTGACGCCGATCGCATTGAGCGCCGTGACCAGATCGCCGATCGAGGTCTGGTACGGCAGCGAGAAAAGCTGACCGGCGTCCTCGGCGACCACCACGTTCTTCTGCTGGGTTACCGCGGTCTGACCACCGGAAAGCGGCGCCGGCTGGCTGACCGACGGCGTCGAGGCGATTTTGATGTGGATGTTGCCGTGGGCGATCGCCACCGGACTGATACGCACATCCGACCCGATCACCACCGTTCCCGTGCGCTCGTTGACCACGACCTTGGCCGGCATTTCCGTCTGCACGTCCACCGATTCGATCCGGGCGATCAACCCGGCGACATTTTTCTTGTACCCCTCGGGTACTTGCACTTCGATCGTCCGGGAATCCATCGCCCGCGCGCTGGTGCCGCTCAACTCGATGTTGATCGAGGAAGCGGCACGCGCCGCGGTCGAAAAGTCCGGGTTTTCCAAGGCGATGGTCAGGGAATCCTGGTTGTTGATATCCAATTGCACTTCGCGCTCGACCAGGGCGCCGGAAGGAATCGCCCCGGCCGTCGGGTGGTTTTTCGTGACCGTATCGTTTCCGCCGCCGGCTGAGAACCCGCCGATGCTGACCGGCCCTTGCGCCACGGCGTAGATCAAGCCGTCGGGGGCCTTGAGCGGGCACATCATCAGCGTGCCGCCCTGGAGGCTCTTGGCGTCGCCGATGGAGGACACGGTCACGTCGAGCTTCTGGCCCTGGCGGACGAACGGCGGCAATTGCGCGGTGACCATCACCGCCGCCACGTTGCCGCTTTTGATATCGCGTTGATCGACCTTGACGCCCACCGAATTCAACATGTTGAGGATGCTCATCGTAGTGGAGCGCATCGAGTTGCCGTCGCCGGTTTTGTTCAGGCCGACCACGAGGCCGTAGCCGATCAGCGGGTTGGAGCGCACGCCGACGAAATCGGCCAGATCCTTCAACCGGGCGGCCCGCGCCGGCAGGGCGTCGAGCGAAAGGATGGTCAGAAAGGCCACCAGCAGCGCAATCCTTTTGAACATCTTGCTACCCCTTTAAAACGGCCACACGTTGTCGAGTGCCCGCGTCATCCAACCGGGCTTCTGTTTGTCGGCCAGCACGCCCACGCCCCAATAGGTGACCCGGGCGTCGGCGATCCGCGTGCTCTCGATGGTGTTCTCGCCGTTGATGTCCTCGGGCCGGATGATGCCCGACAGCGTGATCACCTGATCCTCGCCGTTGACCTTGATCATCCGCTTGCCGCGAATCAGCAGATTGCCGTTGGGATAAACCTCGACCACCGAGCAGGTGATCGTCGCGGCCACCGTCGTGGTGCGCGTGGTTTCGCCGGAGCCGTCGAAGGAGTTGCTGGTCTTCGCGCCGACCAGGGTTTCGAGGTTCATGTTCGGCCGGGCCTTGGCGATGGACTGTTCAAAGCCCAGCAGGCCGGACACGCCCATGCCGATGTCGCTGGACCGGCCGGTTTTCGTGGTGGCGGTACCCTTGGCCGTACTTTCCTCGACGATTTCCACCGTGACCAGGTCGTTGACGAAAGCGGCGCGGTGGTCGCTAATGAGGTTGCGGAAATGCTCGCCGGGCCACAGGCTGCCCATCCCGCGGCTCGGTTTGGTCCGCCCCGGGACGTGGTCGGAAGTGAAATCCGCCACCTTGTAACCATTCACCGCCTGCATGGGAACCGGATGCGTGGAGGCGCAGGCGCCCAGTGCGAAAACCGCGGCGAACAGCAGGAAAAGCAGCACCGTCAATTGCAAATTCGGCCGAACCTCGACCGGCCGTTCCTGGCGCGCCTCGATTTGTTCGATGGCGCGCTCCATGAAACGCGAACCGAGCCAGGAGGCGACCAGCCCCGGCCGCGGCCGGGCTTCCGGTTGCGGACCGGCTTCCCGCTCGCTGTTCAAGGCGGCTTTTACCAAGGTTTCTTCCATCGCTTCACCTCGCTAAAAAGAAACGGCCACGGTGTTGGCGTTCTCCACCCGGCCATGCACGAGCTGCTTGCTGGAAACGTTTTCAATCGAAATCATCTCGCCGACGGCGCCGTCTTCCCGCGCCACGCCGAAAGCGCTCACCACCAGCCCTTCGCGCCGGGCGACCAGCACCACGGCGTCGCCCCGCCGCACGATGGGAATCGGTTCGCAGCAATCCACGGTGATCAGTTGCCCTTCCTGAAGCGGATGAGCCAGCCGGGCCCCGACGATTTTCGCCGGATCGGTCTCCGGCACGCCGCGAATCGAGGCCAGGTCGACCTGCTTGGAAACCAGGTCGGTTTCGGCCAGCACGGTGCCGCGCGGCATCGCGCGGGCGGCGACCTGGATCGCGGCCTCGATGTGCACCCTGACGTTGAAGCTGCCGCGCACCTCGCGCCGGCCTTCCTGGCGGTACTCGACCACGTAGGTATGCGTGCCGGCCAACTGCTTTTTCGGGCCCTGTAGCACCCGTACCGTCACCGGACCGGCATTGATCATGACCGGCGTCGGTTCGCGGAGAAAATCGATCCGGTACCGATCGGCGGGCCACGGCGCGCGCTCGCGGATGTATGCCACGACGGCCTGCCGGCCCATTTCCAGGTCCACCGGCCAACCGGGACGCTCGACCGTGACGTGAGCCGGCACGACGACCTGCGGCACGCCGGCGGCGGCGAACTGTTTGCGCAACAATGCGCCGGGCAGCGAACGCGAACGGCCCGGTTCGGGCGACTGCGCGATGAAGGTTTCGGCCAGTTGAGCGGGCAGCACGTCGCGCGGCACGTCAGGCAACAGGTCCGCCAGACTGATGCGATCCTGATTGACGCTCAGCGATTCGGGCACTTGCCAGCGGGGCGAAGCGGCCCAAACCACCGCACCGAATACCAGCGTCAGCAGCAGCGTGAACAACAATCCCATGGGGCGCGCCTTATTCAATCCGGTTAACCCATAATCCGCGTCGTGGCCTGCAACATGGTGTCGGCCGCCGCGATCACGCGGGAGGAAGTTTCGTAAGCGCGTTGCGCCACGATCATGTTGACCATTTCCTCGACCAGGTTGACGTTGCTCATCTCCAGAAAGCCCTGCGACAGCGTGCCGATGCCGTTCTCGCCCGGCGTGCCGAGCGTCGGCGAGCCGGAGGCCGCCGTTTCCGAGGTCAGGTTGCGGCCCAGCGACCGCAGGCCCGCCGGATTGGGGAACCGCGCCAGTTGGATCTGGCCCACTTCCTCCGCCGCTGCCTGCCCCGGTCGCACCACGCTGAGCGTGCCGTCCGCGCCGACCGTGATTTCCGTGGCATCGCTGGGGATGGTGATTTCCGGCTGTAGCGGATAGCCGTCGGGACTGACGATCGTGCCTTCGGAATTCAGGCGGAAATTACCCGCCCGGCTGTAGGACAGTTCGCCGGTCGGCAGCAGGATCTGGAAAAAGCCTTCGCCTTCGATCGCGATATCCAGTTGGTTGCCGGTGTTCTGGATTTCGCCCTCGCCGAAATTCTTCTGCACGCCGGAGGTTTTAACGCCCAACCCGATCTGAATGCCGGTGGGGACGGTCTGGCCGGCGGAAGTATAGGTGCCTGGCGCCTGCATCGTCTGGTAGAGCAGATCCTCGAAATCCGCCCGGTTGGCCTTGAAGCCGACCGTGTTGACGTTGGCCAGGTTATTGGAAATCACGTCGATTTTCAGTTGCTGGGCTCCCATTCCGGTGGAAGCCGACCAAAGCGCGCGCATCATGGCTCTATCCTCCTCCCGCTTAAGACGGAATTGACGGTAATACCTGATTGGCCCGTTCGTTCAGGTTGTTGTCGAGGGTGATGACCCGTTGATAGGACTCGAAGGCCCGGGTCGTCTGCACGATGTTGGTGACCTCACGAATCAGATTGACGTTGCTGCCCTCGATCACCCCCTGGCGAATCGCCGGCGTTTCCATCGGCCCGATTCGCGTCTCCCGGCCCGCGGCGAACCGTTTGCCGCCGACCTTCACCAGCGTTTCCGGATTCTCGACCTTTTGAATCAGGAACCGCCCGATTTCCTCGCCGTTCTGATAGACCAGCCCCGTGTCGTCGATGACCAGATCGACCGGCATGCCGTCCTGCACCTGGATCGGCCCGCCCTCGCCGGCCACGATGTGACCGTCGTCGGTCACCAATTGTCCCTGTTCGTCGAGGCGGAAATCGCCGGCGCGGGTCAGTTGGTCGCCCTTGTCGGTCTGGATGGTGAAATAGCCCTCGCCGTCGATGGCGAAATTCAACTGGTTGCCGGTCACCGTCAGCGGGCCGGGCGAGAAATCGGTGTGGGTCCGGATGCGCTCGTTGATCGAGTTGATCGATTCGCGCTCGCGGGCGAATTCCGGCCGCTGGATTTGGGCCAGATAGGAGGAGAAGGTGATGCGGTCCCCCTTGAACCCCGGCGTATCGACGTTGGCCAGATTGTTGGCCGTGACGTCGAGTTGGCGCATCTGAAAGATGCTACCCGCCACGGCATTCCAGATCGTATTCATGTGGGCACACTCCTTTTTCACCGGACGTCCCGTCCAGACGCAAAGCGGATGCCAAGGTGCGAAACTTTTCGTATCAAATTGTTTTTATTGATGTTTTTTTAAATGGCGCCGCGGCCTCGCATTTCAAACCGGCTGTCTTTGCCTAGCCGTGGGGGCAAGGCTTGCCGCTGGGGACGAACGAGCGCGAGACCGACCCGGCGCGGCTTTTCGGCCGGATTTTTCCCTTGACAACCGATGTAATCATGTGATTACATGCAAGCAATCACATGAATACAAAAACGGCAAAACACGGAACGCAAGGTAAAAGGAAGGTGGGCGAGACCCGCGAACGGATCCTCGTCACGGCGGAACGACTTTTTTCGGAGCGGGGGATCGAGGGCGTATCGGTCCGAGCGATTCTGGCCGCGGCCGGCGCGAACGTCGCCCTCGCCCACCGTCACTTCGGCGGGCGCGACGGCCTGATCGAAGAGGTGCTCCGGCGCGCCGTCGGCCCCCTCAACGAACATCGGCTGCTATTGCTGGAAGAGGTCGAGGCGCGCGGCGATCGCACGACCGTCGAGGATGTTCTGCGCGCCCTGTTCGCCCCGGGGATTCGCTGGCTTTTCGAGCATCCCGATCGCGCCCGGTTGCTGGCGCAGCTTCAAACCGCCACCGATCCGAAACTCCGCGCGCTGCACCGCCGGTACTTCGACGCGCCGCTCCAGCGGTTCGCCGAGGCGATCGTCCGCACGGTCGACCCGCGGCTCGGGCCGCTGGAATTCGTCTGCCGTTTCACCTTCGCCAACGGCGCCCTGCATGCCGCCTACCGCCTCGCGTTCGACGTGGCGAGGTTGACGCGCGAGCGGTTGGGGCCGGACGCGGTTCCCACCGAACGCGACTGGGTCGAGCAGATCGTCGCCTTCTGTGCGGCGGGATTTCGGGCTGAAATCGCGCCGTCGACGCGTTTCGTCAACGGAGATCAAAAACGATGAAGTCCCTCTTTCCCGCTCTTCTCAGCAACCTGATTTTCGCCGCGATCCTCTTCACCGGCGCCGGAACGCTTCATTACTGGCCAGCCTGGATCTACCTGGCGACCAGCGTTCTGATGAGCCTGGCCACGCACCTCGTCCTGCGTCGAAACCCCGAACTCCTGGCGGAACGAAGGCGTCCGGGACCGGACGCGAAGCCATGGGACAAGAAGCTCCTCGGCCTGGGTTTTCTCCTCACCATCTTTATGCTGGTGGTGGCGGGACTCGATGCCGGCCGCTACCACTGGAGCCCGCGATTGGCCTGGCCCTGGTCCGTCGCCGGAGTGTTGCTGGTTCTCGCCGGCATGGCGATCTTTCTGCTCGCCCTGAATGAGAACCGGTTTTTCAGCTCGGTGGTCCGGATCCAACGCGACCGCGGCCACACCGTGTGCGATTCGGGGCCCTACCGCGTGGTGCGCCACCCGGGCAACGCGGGAATGATCGTCGGCACGCTCGGATTGCCGCTCCTGTTGCTGTCGGCTTGGAGCGCCATTCCCGCCCTGCTTTTCGTCGGGCTGATGATCGTGCGAACGCGCCTGGAGGATACCGCGCTCGAAAACGAACTCGCGGGCTATCGCGACTACCAACGCGCGACGCGCTACCGGCTCGTGCCCGGCCTTTGGTAGCCCGTCCCGGAATAATAAGGTCCGGGCGCTTCATGGCGCTGGCAACAATCAGAGTTCCGGGAAGTAACGGCGAATCGAGTGCTAGGCCAACTTTTTCTTTGAGGTTCTCGCGGATTTCGCTTCGAACAGCTTCAGCACCTTGTCACGCAAGTACCGTTGCACAAAGCTGTGTATCGTTCCGTCAGGATAGATCAGCCGATTTCCGATCAGAAACCGAAGCTGCTTATCGAAACTCAAGCTGGAAAGGGAGCTTTTTTCACATACTTCATCGGGATTGAATTTGACCTGGCTCCAGAGCCATTGCCAGATTTCATTTTCGTTGCCGCCATCAATCGGGCGCGGAGTTTCAACTGGTTGAATGGTTGTATTGGTCCACGCGATAAGAAATTTAATCTTCTGTGGATCGTCGGCGATGAGAAGAACAACTTCTGGCTTCTCGTTGGACTTGAACCACTCAATCTTTTCCGAAAATAGGGTGTTCATTCACTCTTGTCCAAAACAATTTATTTTGGACAGCATTCGCGATTTGACTGTCGAACAAGAATAGGGCTGTTGCATTCCTAAAAGCCTTCCAAATGCCAATTTTCGGTCTTTTTTCTGTGCGTTAGGCCATAATTCTAACTGA
>JAAYVF010000084.1 GCA_012517325.1 Myxococcales bacterium
AAGGCGAAGCTTTGAACTCAAGCCCCAGTAAACGGCGGCCGTAACTATAACGGTCCTAAGGTAGCGAAATTCCTTGTCGGGTAAGTTCCGACCTGCACGAATGGCGTAACGACTTCCGCGCTGTCTCAACGAGGGACTCGGCGAAACTGCAGTGAGGGTGAAGATACCCTCGACCCGCGCCAAGACGGAAAGACCCTGTGCACCTTTACTATAGCTTGGCAGTGATTTCTGAAAGTGTCTGTGTAGGATAGGTGGGAGACGGAGAAACCGGGACGCTAGTCTCGTGGAGTCATCCTTGAAATACCACCCTGATTCTTTTGGAAATCTAACCTGGACCCGTTATCCGGGTCGGGGACACTGTCTGGTGGGTAGTTTGACTGGGGCGGTCGCCTCCAAAACAATAACGGAGGCGCGCAAAGGTTCTCTCAGGTTGATTGGAAACCAACCGTAGAGTGTAAAGGCATAAGAGAGCTTGACTGCGAGACTTACAAGTCGAGCAGGTGCGAAAGCAGGCCTTAGTGATCCGGTGGTTCTGTGTGGAAGGGCCATCGCTCAACGGATAAAAGGTACGCCGGGGATAACAGGCTTATCTCTCCCAAGAGTTCATATCGACGGGGAGGTTTGGCACCTCGATGTCGGCTCATCACATCCTGGGGCTGAATAGGGTCCCAAGGGTTCGGCTGTTCGCCGATTAAAGTGGTACGTGAGCTGGGTTTAGAACGTCGTGAGACAGTTCGGTCCCTATCTGGCGCGGGCGTAGGATGATTGAGGAGAGTTGCCCTTAGTACGAGAGGACCAGGGTGAACGGACCTCTAGTGTTCCAGTTGTTCTGCCAAGAGCATTGCTGGGTAGCTATGTCCGGACGGGATAACCGCTGAAAGCATCTAAGCGGGAAGCCTCCTCCAAGACTAGTCATCCCGTGACTTCGGTCACTAAAGGGCCCAGGTAGACAACCTGGTTGATAGGCCGGATGTATAAGTACAGTAATGTACTCAGCTAACCGGTACTAATCGCCCGTGAGGCTTGACCCTCGAATTTTCTTTCGCCACCTATTGTATCCGTGAAGACTGTTTGATTTTCGAAATCGCCGACGATTTCTTTGAAACTCGATTTTCCGGTGACTATGGCGGAGGGGCCACACCCGTTCCCATTCCGAACACGGAAGTTAAGCCCTCCAGCGCCGATGGTACTGCTGGGGTGACTCAGTGGGAGAGTAGGTCGTCGCCGGATCTCACATTGATCGGGCCGCTCGCAAGAGCGGCCCGAGTTTTTTTAACCGCGTTTAGCCCGCCGGCCAATTCCCGACCAACAATACGGTGCGTCGAATGCGGCCGAGCCGCGCCCGGCGAGACGGCCGCCGACTCGGGCCACGAAGCGGTAAAGATTGGAATTATTTCCCCCGGAGGCGCTGCCGGAAGATTTCGTACAAGCCGATGGTGCAGGCCTGGGCGACGTTCAGGCTTTCGATCGGGCCGTCGGCCGGGATACGGGCGACGGCGTCGCAATGCTCCCGCACCAGCCGGTGCATGCCTTCGCCTTCGCTGCCCAGGATTAAAACCACGTCGCCGGACAGGTCGATTGCGGACAAGGAGCGGTCCCCCTCGCCGTCGAGACCGTAAACCCAGAAACCGGCCTCTTTCAATCGTTCCAAAGCTTGGACGAGATTCGTTTCGCGGGCGATGGCCACCGTCTCGGTCGCGCCGGCGCTGACCCGTACGACGACGGGCGTCACCGGGCAGCCGCGGTTTTTGGTGGTCACCGCCAGGTCGGCGCCGAAGGCGCCGGCGGCGCGCAGACACGAGCCGAAATTCTGCGGATCGGTCACGCCGTCGAGCACCACGACGACGCGCGGGTGGTCGAATTTGCGTTGCAGAAAGTCCTTCACCGAGGTATAGGCAAAATCGCGGACCTCGGCCGCCAGACCCTGATGCTTCGGCGTCCCGCAGAGCTTTTCCAGCTCCGGTTGGTCGACCCAATGAACCGGCAAATCCAGCGCCTGCGCCTGGCGGGCAAAGTCGCCCAGCGCGGACCTTTTGGTCGCTTCGAGATAAATCCGCTGGACGCTGTCGGCGCGGTTCGCCAACAACTCTTCCAGGGGGCGTTTGCCGTAGACGATACGTGACATGCCGGCCAGCATAAACGATTTAATAAAAACGGTAAATCAATAAAATTTTTCTAATTGTGGAAATAATGGCATTTCGATATCATGAACTCCTTGAAATGTACCGATATTAACGATCAAGGGTGTTTGGTTGAGGTTGAGGGGGGTAATATGAACCGTTTTCATCGCCGCAACGCACGTGGCTTTACTTTCGTCGAATTGCTGGTGGTCTTGGCCATCGTTTCCGTGTTGATGGCCATCGCCACCATGACCACCAAGTACCTGCGCTATCGCGCAATGTTGGCGGTCTTCTACAGCGACATCCGTTTGATCAAGCAGGCCGCGATCCGTTTCGAGGCGGATGTGGGCTGCTTTCCGCCCGATGTCTGGCGCGGCGTCGATCCCGGCTTGGTCAACAAATACGGCTGGAAAGTCGCCGGGCAGTACAGCACGACCTGGGACCAGGTCGATCTCAAGGGCTGGAAAGGCCCGTATCTGCGCGCCTGGAAGCGAAGCCCCTACGGCGGGCTTTACGATTGGGACAATTATCCCAGCAATTACACGGCTTGGGGCATTCCGGGCGGCGGCGTTTACGTCACCTTGAAGCCGTTGTCATGGGGCGGCGGCGACGGCATGCCGACCATGGAGTTCGAACAGATCCTCGAGGATCAAGGCGTCGATCGCTCCAAGGAAAAACGGGTGATCGCCGTCTGGATGGGAAGAGAGCCGACCTGGGACAGCGTCCCCGGCCAGTCCGGTTGATGGGTTGTTCGCGGTCTGACGTTTCCGGTTTCCTGAGGTCGCGTCCTCGTCAAGCCGATAGCCGATTGACGATTTTGGTCAGCGGCTCCACGACTTGATCGCCCAGGTCATACCGGATTTCATGAATTTTCTTCCAGGCGAATTCCACCCAGGTATCGTGGCCGAAATTTTCCTCATACTTGGTTAAAATGGGCATCATCTTTTTCCGGGTGAAGAGACAGCGGGTGACGATCAGGGACTCGTCGATCGGCGTCAGGGGGTCGTTGAATTCTTCCGCCAGGCTGTAAAGGCAGCGGTAGATTTCCATTTCCAGTTGTCGTTGCAGCCGTTGTTTTTGTTGCCTGGCGTCCACTTCGTTCGGGACCTTGGAAACGGACCGGCAGGCGGCACGATTGATCAGAATTCGTTCGTTGTTGTCGGATTCGTCGAGGGGGAAGATGAAGAAGTGCGGCTTTTTGATATGGTAATCAAAGGAAACGCCGTCTATTTCCTCACTGTCCAGAAACTCGACATGCAATTGAGTGCCGGTCCGTAAATCGAGAGATTTCGACGGAGAATTCGTGCCTCCAGCCATCGTTTTCACGAGAAACGCCGCCTTGAGTGCGTCTATTTTCACGGTGATTTGGGTGTTTTGCAGGGTGACCAGATGAAAGGTGTCTTTGTTGCCGATATCCAGAGTATAGCCCTTGACCATCGTGCCATTCAGGTATTTGGCGATCACCAGGTTTTTCATTAGTTTACCCCCCAACTATTTTTCTATTGTGTTGCGTAAGATACAAAATTTTTCTTGAATAATTAACAATCACTCACTTTTTGGGCCGTTTAAATACCGCTCAATCGAAAAAATGATTGCATTAAAATGTGACAAAATCAACATAAAATGACGCCTTCCGCAAGATTGATTGAAAAATCATTCGAATGACGGCTCATAATTCGAAATGGTCATTATTATAATTAGTATGACCGATAATATCAAATTATAACACTCAATTATCGAACAATTTGGAGCATTTGTCCGGTTTATTCATCAGGCACCGAATAAAGGCTTCGGGCGCTTGGAAAATATTGGCGAAAAACGGCGAACGGAAAAAATCGAAGCAGAAAGCGTTCCGGACTTGTTTTCAGTCGATCTTCCGAGTAATTCATGCTCTCGAAGGTGTTAGAATAAGAAGAATACATCCCTCACGCGTGGGTGAGCTATGAAACTTCGCATTGCATTGGGCCAGACCAACAGTGTCGTGGGCGACATCGATCGCAACGTGGCGCGCTTGATGGCGGTCATCGACGAGGCCAAGGCGGTCGGCGCCCATCTGGTGGCGTTTCCCGAATTGGCGATCACCGGTTATCCGCCCGAGGATCTGGTGTTGCGGCCGCATTTTCTGCGCAAGAACAAGGAAGCGGTGGAGCGCCTGGCGGCCGCGGCCGAGGGGATCGTGGTCGTGGCCGGCTTCATCGACGTGCTCGACGACGCCTACAACGCGGCGGCGGTTTGCGCCGACGGCCGGGTCGCCGGGGTCTACCACAAGATTCGCCTGCCCAATTACGGCGTCTTCGACGAATACCGCTATTTCCAGACCGGCGCCGCGCCGCTGGTCGTGCAGATCAACGGCCACGCGGTCGGCGTGACGATCTGCGAGGACATCTGGGTGCCCGACGGTCCCGGCGAGGAAGAAGTGGTCGCCGGCGGCGCGGAGGTCATCCTCAACATCAGCGCCAGCCCTTACCACATGGGGAAAATCGCCCAGCGTGAAAACATGTTGGCGACCCGGGCGTCGGACATGGGCGTCTACCTGGCGTTCTGCAACACGGTGGGCGGCCAGGATGAGCTGGTATTCGACGGCAGTAGCGTGGTCATTGACCAGGACGGAACGATCCTCGCGCGCAGCCGTTCGTTCGCCGAGGACCTGCTGGTTTGCGATCTGGACCTCGAGGCGGTGCTGATCGACCGGCTGCGCGATCCGCGGTCCCGCCTCGAACGGCACCTTGCTCGCGTCGAGCAACGCGCGGTGCCGGCGGTGTCGATCGATCTGGACGTCGGCGAATTGCCGCCGATCGAAACGGCCTGCCACCCGCTGCCTTCGCCCGCGGAGGAAGTGACCCGGGCGCTGGTGCTGGGTCTGGGCGACTACGTGCGCAAGAACGGTTTCGAGAAGGTGATTCTCGGCCTCTCCGGCGGCATCGACTCGGCGCTGGTGGCGGCGCTCGCCGTGGAAGCGCTGGGCCCGGCCAACGTGTTGGCGGCCTTCATGCCCAGCCGCTATTCCAGCGACGACAGCCGCGAGGACGCCGAGGCGCAAGCTCGCAACCTCGGCATCCAGTTGCTGACTCTGCCCATCGAGCCCGGCATGAAGGTCTACAACGAAATGCTGGCGCCCGTGTTCGCCGGCCGCAGCCCGGACATCACCGAAGAGAACATCCAGGCGCGCATCCGCGGCAACCTGCTGATGGCGATTTCCAACAAGTTCGGCTATCTCGTGCTGTCCACCGCCAACAAATCCGAATCGGCGGTCGGCTACTCGACGCTGTACGGCGACATGGCCGGCGGTTTCGCGTTGCTCAAGGATTGCCCGAAGGTCTGGGTGTACCGCATCGCGCAATACCTCAACGACGCCGCCGGGCGCGAACTCATCCCCGCGCGCATCCTGACCAAGGAGCCCACGGCCGAATTGAAACCGAACCAGAAGGACACCGACTCGCTGCCGCCCTACGACGTGCTCGACCCGATCCTCGATCTGCTGGTCGTGCAGGAACGGTCCGTCGCCGAGGTCGTGGCCATGGGCTACGACAAAACGATGGTCCGCCGGGTGATGCGCCTGGTGCAACGCGCCGAATACAAGCGCCGGCAGGCCGCCCCCGGCGTCAAGTTGACCTACCGCAACTTCGGCAAGGACCGCCGCTGGCCGATCACCAACCGCTATCTCGACGAGTAGCGCTCTACGCCTGGCTGGTCAGGGGAAATTGAAAAGGTTCGCCTTCGAGCGGGAAATCGCCGCGGACAAAAACCAATGAGTCCGGCGCCGGAACGACGTTCAACGGGTCGACCCGCAAACGGTCGGGCATGAATCCGAACTCGATGGTTTTCACCGCCGGCGCGCCGAGGCTGGGATAGATTTCCTCCAGGGTCGGAATCCGCTCGCCGACCAGGTCGATGAGCCGCAACATGTCGCCGTCGACGGCCGCGATCGCCGCGAGGTCGAACTCCTCCAGATAAAACAAACGGCTTGGATAAACGCAGGCCGCGTGAAACATCAGTAGCCAGCTCTGGTGGTGCACGCCGAGCCGTGCGGATACCGCGATGCGCCGTTCGGCCAGCCGATGAAGCAACTCCCGATCCGCGCGACGGGACAAGTCCAATCGGCGCGCCGGTGTGTGCGGCGGACGAAAAGTGGGCGCCGTGGCGCGGTAGGCGTGTTCTTGCACTCGCCGGTAACCGAACCGCTGATAGAAGTCGGCGGTGGTTTCGTTGGCGAAAAGAAAAAAGAAATCGCGTCGGCCCGCCCAATGGACGTGGGCCTTTGCCATCAAACGGCGGATCAGCCCTTGGCGGCGGTACGCGGGCCGCGTGGCGACCGTGCCGATCTGCACGGCGGCGACTTCCCGGCCCGCCGCGAAAAGATTCATCGCCGACGCCGAAACGTTGGCGACGAGCCGCCCGCGGTCGAAAAACGAAAAGGGCACGTACTCCGGAAACTCGAAGCCGAGGTCGTTCCAGGGTGAAAAATTCAAGCCCGGAAAGATTTCGCCGGCGAAGGCGTTGAGCTTTTCCCGCGCGGTCGGATCGCGATAGTAGTCGCGGCGAAATTCCAGGGCGCGCGGCGGCGTGGCGGTCGGCATGGTCTTAAAACCGCGAACGCCGGGCGAGCGGCAGCAGCGCCAGCGCCGACAGCACGGCGAAGCCGACGAAAAAGAGGAACAGCGCGTTCCAGCCCCAGGTCTGCGAAACGGTGGCCGTCAGCAGGCCTTGCGACACCGCCCCGAGGCTGCCCAGCCCGTTGATCAACCCGGCCGCCGAGCCGGTCGCGCGGTTCCGGCCGACGTTCTGGGCGACCGCGCCTGAGATCAAGGTGTCGGGACCGAACAACAGAAAGCCGATCAACCCGAGGCTGGCGCCGACCGCCCAGATGCCGAACGGCCCGGCCAGCCGCAACAACAGAAAGCCGCCGGCCAGGGAAAAAACGATCGGCGCGGCCAGGCGGATCGGGTTTTTCGCGGCGAAGCGATCGGCCAGCATTCCGACGACGATCACCCCGACGATGCCGCCCGCCTCGAAGGCCGTGGACAGGTAGCCGGCCGTGCCTTCGCTGTAACCCAGCGCGGTCTTCAAAAAGAAGGGCAGCCAGAACAGCAGGCTGTAGCGAATCAGTTTGAGCCCGAAATACGAACCGCCCAGGATCCACAACGCCGGCTCGCGGATCATCTCGCCGAACGGCGACCGGGCGCGCGGGGTGTCGCCGGCCGGCGCCGCCGGTTCGTCGCCCGTCTCGGGCGGCAGGCGGCAGCCGCGATCCTCGGGCTTCTCGACGAGGAAGAAAAAGATCAGCAGACCGACCAGCGCCACCCAGGCCGCCGGCACGAGAAAAGAGGAGCGCCAGCCGTAATGCACCAGAAGAAAGGTCGCGACCGCCGTGGCCGCCAGGCCGCCGACCTGAAAATTGGTGGCCCAGATCCCCATGACCATGCCGCGCGACCGGCGGGGAAACCAGGGGCCCATCGCCTTGACGTTGCCCGGCCACCCGGTCGCCTGGAACAACCCGTTGAGCCCGAAGGCCACCGCGAAAAAGACCGCGTTCGATCCCAGGCCGAACGCCAGGCTGACGGCGGCCGAGGCCAGCATGCCCAGGCCGATCATCCGTCGCGCGCCCAGGCGGTCGCCGAGCGCCCCGTTGGCGAATTGGCCCAGCGCGTACAGGGCGAGGTAGAGCGTGTCGATGCCGCCGAGCATCCCGACCGAAACGCCCAGGTCGTCGTGCAGGCGGCTTTTCACGACGCTGAAATTCTTGCGGGTGAAATAGTAGGAGGCGTAGCTCAGCCAGGTAAGGCCGAAAACCCTGGCCTGCAAACGGCGAAACCGGCGGTCGGGCGGTGGCTCGGTCACGAGATGTCCCTTGTGCATGCGGTTGAGCAATGGTCGCATTCTCTTACCACTTCGCAAGGAAATGGTGAAGCGCCCGTTGATTTTTCCGCCGCTCGGCCGGCTCGATTTAAAAGAAAAGGCCCGCGCGGGGCGGGCCTTTTCGGTTCGGGTTTTGACGATTAGTGGCAGGTCACTTCCATGCCTTCGCCGCGGGTCAGGGCCTTGGAGAGCCGTTTGGCCATGTGCAGGTCGCCGTGGTGGAGGATGGCGTCTTCGATCTGCTCGAAGGCTTCGCCTACGGTCGTCGCATCGGTCCATTCCGGCAGATCCAGCGCGGTGTCGAAGCCGAAGCCCACCGGATGATCCAGATCATCGCGCACTTCGAACGCGGCCAGGTTCAACACCAGGGCGGCGAAGTGCTTGTCGACCTTCAGCTCCATGTGGCAGCGGTGATGACGGCTGGAACGGTATTTCAGGGCGTCTTTCAGATCGCTTTCGTTGCGGAACACGCGGGTCAGGGTCAGGGCCTTGCGGACGATCTTTCTCATCTCGTCCTTGCTGAAATTCGCATGGCGCTTGCCTTTGAACTGATAGGCCCAGAAGCTGGCGCGTTGCGGGCAAACGAAGCCCGGCTCTTCCTTTTGGTAGTTCAAACCGAAGTTGAGGTTGAGCAGGTCGGCGCCGTTGATGGCCACCGCGAAAGCTTCGGCCGTGGTGTAATAGGTGTTGCCCGGCACGGTCAGCGCTTCGGGGAAGGCCACGTAGCAATACTTCGCGTTCGCGACCGTGTAGTAGCCGTCGATGTCCGAGAAGGCGTAGTCGAACAGTTCGTCGCCCGGATCCACGATGCCGTTGCAAGCGTAGTCGCGGTAGAACAGGATCTGCACGCCTTCGATGCCTTCTTCGTCGCCGTCGATCCGGCCGTTGTCGTTCTCATCCTGCCAAACGCGGCCGCCCATCAGGTGGTAGCCGAGGTCGTAATTCATCACGCCGAAGTTGATGTCGAGCACGTCTTCGTTGGCAGTCCGCACGAAAACGGTTCCCGGGGTGGTCAGGAACGAATCGGTCGGCAGGGTGTCGCCGTCGATTTCCAGCAGGAAACACCAGCCGCCGTAAGCTTGAATCGAATAGAAGCCCGGATTGCCGCTGTCGTCGTCTTCGGTGAAATCGTAGTCGTAAATCGCGTCGGCGCCGTCGACCACGCCGTTGCAGTTGTAGTCGCGCCAGAAGACGACCATCACGTCGTCGAGGCCGACTTCGTCGCTGTAGGAGTCGATCTCGCCGTCGCCGTTCGAGTCGTTCCAAACCTGGCCGCCGATCACGATCGGATCAGCCGCTAAAGCCAGGCCGGTAAAGATCGACACTACCGCAATCGTCAGAACCACGATCATCATTTTCGAAAACTGCATCAGTATTTCCTCCAGGTTTTTTTGGTTTTTTTGTTTAGCGTAAAATAAAAACCATGATTCTAAATATCATGCTGCTTATAATACTTCTATTATTTCTGTTGTCAACAAAATTTTTTGCCTTTTTCATTTTTTTTCAATTATCGGCAATATTTTTGAATAATTTAGACATATTCAGTGGTTAGCAATTGATTTGGCACGCTTGTCAGGGATGTATTACCGTTCAGGCGGTGTTTTTCAGTTTGAAAAAACGAAAAAAATCAGGTCGTCGGTAGTTTTTTCAGTTGCTCGCCGTACCGTTCGGCCTTTTCGAGCAGGTCGGTCCAGCGGGTGGTCAGCCGCTCTTCTCGTTCTTGCGCCTTACGGTATTCGTCAAGCAGGGCGTTGTATCGTTCGGGATTGTCGTAGGTGGCCGGATCGGCCAGTTCCTTTTCCATGGCGGCTCGCCGGTTGGAGAGTTCGGTGATGGACTTTTCCAACTCGGCCGCCTCTTTCTCGGCGTCGTGAATCTGCCGTTCCAACCGGGCGCGTTCGCGGTTGAGGCGCTTGCGCTCTTCCTGGCGGGTCTTGTTGTCTTCCTTGTCCGGTGCCGGCGCCGGCGCGGGCGAGGGGAACAAATCCGGGTTGGCCGTCGCGGCGCTTTTATCGGGCGCGGCGGTCGCTTTCTTTAATGAAGGGGCGGCCGGAGCGCGCTGCCCGGTCTTCAGATGGTAGAAATATTCGTCGAGGTTGCCGGGATATTCCTCGAGTTCGCCGTTTTCGATGTTCCAGACTTTGTTGGCCAGGCGGTTGATGAACGAGTGGTTGTGGCTAACGAACAGCAGGGTGCCGTCGTAGGTCTGCAGCGTTTCGGCCAGCGCCTCGGCGGAAAAGATATCGAGTTGGTTGGTCGGTTCGTCCATCAGGAGCACGTTGCCGGGTTTGACCAGCAGCTTGGCCAGGCTGACCCGCGCCAGTTCGCCGCCCGACAGCACGCCGATCGGCTTTTCCACCATGTCGCCCGAAAACAGGAACGCGCCGCAGATGGTGCGCACGGCGGTGCGGGTCAGCGACGGGTTGGTCGACCACACCTCGTCGAGGATGGTGTGCTCGCGGCTGAGTTTTTCGGAATGGTGTTGTGCGTAATAGGAAATGGCGACGTTCGCGCCGTATTCGATCTCGCCCTCGCTCGCCTCCAACTCGCCGGCGAGGATGCGCAGCAGGGTCGTTTTGCCGGCGCCGTTGCGGCCGAAGATCGCGACGCGGTCGCCGCGCTGCACCATCAGGTTCAGGTCCCGGTACAACTGCAGGTCGCCGAAGCGGTGCCCGAGGCGCCGGGTTTCCATCGCCAGCTTGCCGATGCGCTCGGTCGGCGGAAACGAGAATTTGATTTTCGCGCGCTCGTGGTCCACCTCGACCAGGTCGATTTTTTCGATCGCCTTCATGCGGCTTTGCACCTGGCGCGCCTTGCTGGCCGTGGCGCGGAAGCGGCGGATGAACACCTCGGCCTGGCGGATTTCGTGATCCTGGTTGCGCCGCGCCGCCGCCCGCACCTCGAGTTCCGATTCGCGGGTCAGGCGGTAGGTGTCGTAATTTCCCGTATAGGAACGCAGGCCTTCGACCTCGAACGAGAGAATGCGGCTGACTTGTCCGTTGACGAAGTCGCGGTCGTGGCTGATCAACAGGATGGCGTTTTTGAACTGCCGCAAAAATTCGTCGAGCCAGGTGACGCTGGGCATGTCCAGGTGGTTGGTCGGCTCGTCGAGCAGCAGCATGTCGGGGCGTTTGAACAGCAAGCCCGCCAGCGCCGCGCGCATTTTCCAGCCGCCCGAAAATTCGGCGAGCGAGCGGTTGAAATCGGCGGTGCGGAACCCGAGGCCCAGCAGAATCCGCTCGGCCTCGTGCTGGCTGTATTCCGACTCGAACAATTCGATGTGCGCGTGCAGATCGACGATGCGCTGCGCCAGTTCCAGTTGCCGCTCCGGGTCGTCGCACTCGTGCAATTCGCCCTCGGCCAGCGCCAGCCGGCTTTCCAGGTCGGACTTGCCGGGCACCGCGGCCAACACCGATTCGAGCAGCGGCAGCGTGCCCACCTCGAGGATGTCCTGCGGCAGGTAGCCCAGTTCGGTGCCGCGCGCGAAGTGCAGCTTGCCCTCGTCGAGCGGCTGCCGCCCGGCGATGATCCGGAAGAGGGTCGATTTGCCGGTGCCGTTCGGCCCGACCACGCCCACCCGATCGCCCGCACTGATCATGAATCCCGCTCCGTGCAGGATTTCTTGCGGGCCGAAGCGCAGCCCCAGGTTTTCGGCGACTAACAAGCTCATCGGTTGTGCCTTTTACACGATTTGCGCGCGGGATGAAAGCGTCGCGGCCTACTTTTCCTTCAGCAGCTCCACGGCGCGTTCGAGGCCGCCGAGGGTCAGGTCGACCATCGGCATCACGTCGCGGATCAACTGGATGGTGTAGGAGCCGTCGGCGCCGAGCCACCGGCCGCCGTGGATCGGGTTGATCCAGACGCATTTCGGGAAGCGGTCGCGCAGGTCGCGCAGGCAGTCGATGCCGGCGCGCAGGTTGGGCGTGGAATAATCGAGCGCGCCGCGCGGGTGCACCAGCTCATAAGGGGCCATCGAGGCGTCGCCGACGATGATGACGCGGGTGTCGGGATCGGCGCGCAGCAACTCTTCGAGCGGCAGCGGCTTGCGCCAGCGCTGCGGGTCTTCCCAGATGGTTTCGTAGATGCAGTTGTGAAAGAAAAAGGTGCGCAGCTTCTTGAACGAGTCGCGCGCGTGGAGAAACAACAGGCGCGTGCGCTCGATGTAGGGCGTCATCGACCAACCGCCGTTGTCGATGAACAGCAACACGCTGAGCTTGTCGCGCAGCCGCCGGTCGAAAATCAGCTCGATCTCGCCGCCCTGCCGCACGGTTTCGTAGATGGTCTTCTCGACGTTGAGCTGATCCTTCGGCCCGACCGGCGCCAGGTGTCGCAACGCCCGCAGCGCCTCGCCGAGTTGCTCGGCGGTGAGGGGCGTCGCGTCGGAGTAGTCGATATAGCGCCGCTCGAGGGCGACCTTGACGGCGTTGTGCGATTTGCCGGCGCCGCCGACGCGCATCCCGCCCGGATGATAGCCGCCGTGGCCGACCGGGCTCGTACCGCCCGTGCCGATCCAGCGGTCGCCACCGTCGTGGCGCTCGATCTGCTCCTTGAGCCGGTCGAGAAAATATTGAATCAACTCGTCGGGCGTCAGTTGCTTGATTTTTTCGCGCTGCTCGGCCGATAGGCCCGCGAGGTTTTGCGGATCCTTCAGCCATTCCTCGAGCATCTGCCGCAGATCGGCATCGAGTAGTCGGGCGAAGTTTTCGTCGATTTCCTTGCCGGTGAAGTAGTTGGCGAAAATCTGGTCGTAGAGGTCGAAGTGCCGTTCGCGTTTGACCATCAGGGCGCGCGCCACGACGTAGAAATCGTCGAGCCCGGCGATCAGCCCCAGCGCCAGCGCCTTTTGCAGGCGCAGAAACGTCGTCGGGCTGACCGGCAGGCCGTAATCGCGTAGGCGGTAAAAGAAACCTTCGAACATGACGATAATTTACCTCAACAAACCTATCGATACCAATGTGAAATGAACGGAATTGTAAAATTGAAAAAAAAATAAAAATGGTAGGAAAAACAGAAGATATGGCAATAATAATGAGACATTTTGATACAATTAAATATGCAAATATTCTTGAAATTTTTTTTGAATATGTTTAATATAATTTATAACTAGCAAGTGCCGTTTGCATTAAGGAGAAATTGTCAATGAAAACATCAAGTTGTAAAATGTCGTTTTTAGTGCTTACTTTCTTTTTCGGACTGTTTTGTTCCAAATTGTTTGCCGGGTCATTATCCATGTACTACAACGATGATTACGGCAGCAGCATCACGTGTCCGGGTTATTTAACTATTGACTCTTACAATACACTGTATACATATGACGACGAAATGGCGGAACATGGACATGATATCAACTATACTCTGCATAATCCTTCATTTTACCATAATATCGTGACGGATCCGGACCTCGTCAGCTATGGATTGGATTATTATTTTGCGGAAATCGACGACTTTGTGTTCGTGACAGGGCATGGAACCAAATGTACTGATGACTATGGTGTAAAACAATCTTGCTTGCGAGTAATAAATTCATTCAATGGAATGGATGGACAAAATACTTGTAAAATTTATCCGCGCCTTGAGATGGTTCTTGGCGAGAATGAAGGTGACGATATTGAGTTCTTACATTTGACCAATTGCAACAGCATGTCAGGGGACGATAACCGCTGGAGTAACACCTGGCGGCCGGTTTTTCATGGAATTCATGAAATTCTTGGCTTTCATGGCCTCGGGGCAGAGGGTTCTAGCTTAATAGATCTTTTTAAAAATTTCGCCCACGACGCCCAATCGAGCCCGGTCGCGATGGAATGGGTGGATAATTTATGGTATGATGATTATTGGGCTGAACTTGAATGCAATGAAGACGAAACGGTATGCATGTGGGTGTACCAGGATCTTTGC